>JAITIH010000345.1 GCA_031279525.1 Deltaproteobacteria bacterium
CCTTGGCCTTGGCCAGGTGGGCCGGGTCGGCCCCGGGCGGGACCACGGCGGAAGCCCTCTACGTCTTAGAAAAGGGCGGCTTAGGCGCCCTTTTTCAGGCGGCCCTTTCGGCCGCCGCCGAAAAGGCCAGGCGCCTAGCCTAGCCCTAAATTTTCAAAGGCGAGACATGTTACTAAAAAAACCCTTAAAGGACCTGGAAAAGGAAGGCCTAGACCTAAGCGACCGGTTCGACTGCTACGGCAATTTCGACTTCCAAGACCTTATTTGCGTTGGACACTGCGCCTTAAGCTTAAGCTGCGCCATTTGCAAAAACCTCGACTTATGCTGCCGGCTCGTCGACGACAAGCCGCGGCCCGAGTTGTCCATGGGCTGGCGCGACCTTGCCTAAGCCCCTTTACAAAGTCGCGGCCCTGGCCGCGCTCGCTTTATTTCTTCTGGCCGCCTGCGCCCCGACCGGGGCGAGGCGCTGGGAAGCCGAAGTCAAAAGGTCCATTGGCCGCGGCTTTCGGCCGCTAAGCCTTTCCACCCCGCCCTTTCATTTGGCCGCCCTTTTAAAGGGCGACCATTGCCCTGAGCTCGTGGTCTACGTCGAGGGCGACGGCCGGGCCATCGTCCACGGCCGGCCGGCCGCCGACCCCACGCCCCGGGACTCCCAGAGCCTGGAATTGGCCTTAAAGGACCCGGCCCCGGCGGTCATGTATCTAGCCCGAATCGGCCAGTACCAGCCGGCCGACGCCATTAAAGCCAACGAGGTCTACTGGTCGGACAAGCGCCTTTCCGAGGAGGCCGTGGCCGCGGCCAGCTCGGCCATCGACCAGGCCAAAAGCCTAATCGGGGCCAGCCGCCTCCACCTGGTGGGCTACTCGGGCGGCGGGGGCTTAGCCGCCCTTTTGGCCGAAAGACGGCTGGACGTGGCTAGTCTCGTGACGGTGGCCGGCCTTTTGGACACTGACTTTTGGGTCCGCGACCGGGGCTGGCGGCCTTTGGCCGGCTCCTTAAACCCCGCCGCCCAAGCCTGGGCCATCTCCTTCGTCCCCCAGATCCATTTTTACGGATCCAAAGACCAGATCATCGGCCCCAACCTTTCCTCGCGCTTTGAAAAGGCGACCAAATTCGCCAACTTTCGGCGCGTCGTCGTTAAGGCCGACCACTACAGCGGCTGGACCGAGAATTGGCCGGCCTTGCTAAGCGAGTACGTCATCCCATTGCGGCGAGCCGAGGGCGGCCTGCCGTCGGGGGAAAATTCATAAAATTTTTCTATTATATAAACGCTAGTTTATTATAAATTTTTATTTTGCCTTAACGTTTTCGCTTTGCCCCGCCATCGCCTCCCGCGCCCGCCGATTTTTTTGGTCGCCGCCTTAATCTATGTTAAAATGAAGGCCATTCAAGGTTAAAGGCGTAAGCTCATCGCGCCGTTCCCAAAAGAAGGCGGCCCCAAAGCCAAGGCTTATCGGGCTTTTTCGGCCGCCCCAAAAAACGGGGCCTTAGAGGGCGCCTGGCTTAAGCCGGCGCGTCGCCGTTTTGGCGGGCCATCTTCAATTTGAGGTTTTCGACCCCATGGCCAGTTTATCCCCGGAATTCCACGCCGTTAAGGAGGAAAACCCCGACCGCGTCGCCCAGGCCGACCTGGTGGTGGGCCTTTTGGCCCATAACGACGAGGCCACCGTCGAAAAGGTGGCCAGCAAATACTCGGAAGGCCTGGCCCAAGACTTCCCAGAGGCCCGGGCGGCCTTGGTTTTAAGCGACCGCCATTCCGAGGACCGGACGGTGGAGGCCTTTTTCCGGGCTCCGACCGGACCGCCAAAGCTGGCCGTGGTCGCCCCGCCGGATCGCCGCCAGGAGACCCAAGGCCTATTTAACCTTTTTTTGGTCGCCGAAAGGCTGGGAGCCAAAATGGTCGTGGTCCAAGGGGCCGACGCCATGACCGTCAAAAGGACCTGGCTTAAGCGCCTCGTCAAACCCCTAGCCGACGGGGTGGCCGACTTCGCCAACCCATTGTACGCCCGCAACGCCATCGACGCCCCGGTCACCAACCTCATGGTCTACCCCTTGGTCCGGGCCCTTTTCGGCCGACGCCTTAGGCAACCGGTCTTGACCGACTGGGCCTTTAACGACAAAGTCCTAGCCGCCCTTTTGGCTTGCCAAAACTGGCCGGATTTGCCAGGGCCCATGGCCCCGGATCTGAACGCCAAGGTCTTAGCCGCGACCGGGGGCTTTCGGATCTGCCAGACCATCATGACCGAAGGGCGCTACGGCCTTTCCAACGAGCGCCTGGACACCCCCCACATCATTAGGCTCTTTCGAGAGCTGGCCCAGGGCGTCTTCGAGGCCATGACCCGCTTTAAGGACTATTGGCCCAAAGTCGTCCGCTCCCGGCCGACCTCGGTCGTCGGAACCGACTTAAAGCCCGGCCTCTACCCGGTCCGCTACGAGGTGAGCCTAGAGGAGCTTTACGGGGAGATCCACGCCCTTTTGAAGGCCGCCGAGCCCGAATGGCGAGAGCTTTTGGCCCCCATGCCGGGCGGCTTGGGCCAACACTTAAAGGAAGCCTCCTTAAGCGACCTTTGCGTCACCGTTAAGGAATGGGGGGCCTTTTTGTTTCACTGCGGCCAGCTATACGAAACCCTAGACCCAGCCGCCCGACAAAGGCTCATTTCGGCCATGACCCCGGTCTTTTTGGCCCGCTTTTTAACTTTCCAAAAACAGACCCTTGGCCTTTCCGTCGCCCAGGTGGAGGCCAAGGTGGAGGAAGCCGCGGAAGGGATGGAGAAGCTGAAAAAAGAGCTCCTAGGTCCCGCGGCCGCGGCCGCCCCTTAAAGCTCGGCCTTTTTCGGCTATAATGGAATGGCGCTCTAGCCCTAAATCCAAATGTCGGGGGCGGCGGGGGCGCGCCAAAAATATTTAAGCCGCCCCCCTTAAAGGCCGCCCATGAAAAGCCTCCTTTTAGCCTTAGCCCTGGCCGTTTTTTGGCCAGGCCATCTCTTATTGGCCCAAGACCCTCAAGGCCCCCAAGCCCCCGAGGCTAGCCAGGCGGCCCCGGCCCCCCGGCCGCGGCTGGTCATCCCGGAAAAAGAGTTCGACGCCCAACTGCGCCCGCCCGGCTCCTCGGTCACCCACGAATTCGCGGTCCACAACCAAGGCGACGACGATCTGACTTTGGAAGTGGTCCCGGGCTGCGGCTGCACCGTGGCCAGTTACGACAAAACCATCGCCCCGGGCGAGAGCGGGACCATCGCGGTCACCGTGGACCTCTACGAG
>JAITIH010000028.1 GCA_031279525.1 Deltaproteobacteria bacterium
GGTCCTAGGGGCCTTGCCTTTGCCCATTGGCGGCTTGATGAGCCACGCCCCGGTCCGGGAAATAGCCAAGTCTTTGGCCGATCTAAGCCAGAAAGGACGGAAGCTGGGGTTCCCGCCGGGCTTGGACCCTTTCTTGGCCTTAGGGTTCATGAGCTTGCCGGTCATCCCGCGGCTTAAGCTAACCTCGGCCGGGCTAGTCGAGGACTTTAAAATCGTGAGCCTAATCTTGGCTGGATAAGGGGTGGCTCGTTTTTTTGAGAATAATTCCCTTTTAGGGCTTGGTTTAACTGGCTAAAATTCTCGTCAAGGGGTAAAATAGGGCCACGAACGGACAATTGGCCGAAAAAAGCCCCCTGGCGTTGGGCTTGGACCAAAAATCCCCCTAATCTGGGCTAAGTGGGGTTTTTTCGAGACGGAGGGAGTCTTCTTTGGAACTTATTAGCCTCTTAAATCGCCTAGATCTTTGGCCCCGGCTCCGGTCTAAGGCGTTGGCCCCCCTTTTAGGCGGGTCCAAGGGCCAGGCCAGCCAGACCCGGCCGTTGGACGGCCCGGCGGGCGGCCCCGCCCGACGGAGGCCTTAGGCGTGGCCGAGGCTAAGAAAAAGGCCTCCGTAAGGCTACCGCGCCTGGTTGAGGGCCATTGGCGGCGAGACTACCCATTTCGGTCGAATTTTTTCGAAAGGCCCGGGGGCGGCTACCTCCACTACCTGGACGAGGGCCACGGCCCGCCGGTCCTTATGGTCCACGGCAACCCTAGCTGGTCGTTCATGTACCGGAGTCTAATCAAGGCCTTGGCTCCGGACTACCGCTGCCTAGTCCTGGACCATCTGGGCATGGGGATCTCTAGCCGACCAAAGGGCGGGGCTTACGGGTTTCGGCTGGCCGACCGCCTAAACGACTTTTCGGACTTCGTGGCCAGCTTAAGCCTAAGCGGGCCGGCCCATGTGGTGGTCCACGACTGGGGCGGGCCCATTGGCCTTGGCTGGGCCGGGGCCAACCCGGCCCGGGTGGCCTCTTTGACCGTCATGAACACCGGCCTTAGGGCGCCTGAGGGCTACCGTTGGCCGCTTGAGCTGAGCCTATTTCGGAAGACCGGCTTTTTGGGCCGGGCTTTGGCTAAGCGCTTTAACGCGTTTCTTTGGGGGTATTTAAACCGAGGCTCGGTTAGGCCGCTGCCGCCGGCCGTGGCCCAAGGCTACCTGGCCCCTTACTCCTTGCCCGTCCATCGCCGGGCCATTGGCCGCTTCGTCGGGGACGTCCCCTTAGCCCCCGATCACCCTAGCCATAGCGCCTTAATGGCCGTGGACCGCGACTTCGACGGCCTCAAAAACGCGCCGACTTTATTGGTTTGGGGCCTTAGGGACTTCGTTTTCACCCCGGCGTTTTTGGCCGATTTTCGGGCTAGAAGGCCCGAGGCTCAGGTCCTGGCCTTGCCTCGGGCCGGCCACTTGCTCTTGGAGGACGAGCCGGAAAAGATCGCCGCCGCCGTCCGCCAGTTCCTTGGCCAGGCCCAGTGGCCGGCCGGGCCGGAGGTGCCATGATGGCCGAGGCCAGCGAAGATTATTTCAACATCGCCCAGACTCTCACGGCGGCGGCCCAGGACGACCCTAACCGGCTGGCGGTCGTGGATCGGCGCTCACCGGACGCCAAAGGCCGCACGGTCATCACCTACGCCCAGTTGGCCGAGGACTCCTCGCGCCTGGCCGGGGGTTTGTTGGGCTGTGGCCTTGAGCCCGGCGACCGGGTGGTGGTCATGGTCCCCATGGGCCTGGACTTTTTCGTCACCGCCTTCGCCCTCTTTAAGGCCCGCTTAGTGCCGGTCATGGTCGACCCGGGCATGGGGCTAAAGCGGTTTTTGCTTTGCCTCTCCGAAGGCAAACCGCAAGGGGTCATCGGGGTGCCCTTGGTCCACCTGGCTTGCTTTCTCTGGCCTAAGTACTTCGCCACCGTCAAAAAACGCATCGTCTTATGCCGCTTGCCGGGTTTTTTAAACCGCTTGCCCGCCTTGTTCGGCTTAAAAAAATTCTCCAAACTCTTAACCGACTACCCGGCTCTTCCGGAGCAAAAGACTAAGTCCGACGAGGCCGCGGCCATTTTGTTCACTTCCGGGGCCACCGGGCCGGCCAAGGGGGCCGTCTACACCCACGCCATGTTCCGGGCCCAGGTGGAGAGCATCGCCAAAAATTTCGGCTTTAAGTTCGGCGGGGTGGACATGGCCACCTTCCCGCTCTTTGCCCTTTTCGCCCCGGCTTTGGGTCTCACCTCGGTCATTCCCAACATGAACCCCATAAAGCCGGGCCAAGCCGACCCGAAAAAGCTCCTGCAGAGCCTTTCCGCCGAAAAGTGCGACAGCCTCTTTGGCTCGCCGGCCCTTCTTAGCCGCCTGGCCGACTACGGCCAGGAGCGCGAGCTTAAGCTTAAGGGCGTAAGGCTCATCGTCACCGCCGGGGCCCCGGTCCAGCCGACCTTGGCCGCCCGGGTCGGGGACCTTTTGGAGCCGGGCGGGCATTTGGTCACCCCCTACGGGGCCACCGAGGGCATGCCCTTGACCACCGTCGACCACGAGGAGATCGTCGGGGCCCGGGGCATGACCGAGCAGGGGTTTGGCATGTGCGTGGGCCGGGCCCTGCCCGGGATTCGCATGGCCATATTGCCCATCGGCGACCAACCCATGAGCAAATTTAAAGAAGAGCAGATCCTCCCGGTGGGCGAGATCGGCGAGATCGCGGCCAGCGGCCCGGTCGTCTGCCAAAACTACTTCGAGCGGCCCAAGGAGACGGCCCTAACCATCGTGACCGGCCCGGACGGGGAGATCTGGCGCCGCATGGGCGACTTGGGCTGGCAGGACGCCCAGGGGCGCTTTTGGTTCTGCGGCCGAAAGAGCCAAAGGGTGGTGACCGAGCAGGGCTCTTACTTCACGGTCTGCTGCGAGTCCATTTTTAACAACCACCCGAAAGTCCGGCGCTCGGCCCTGGTTGGGGTGGGCCAGAGCGGGCGCCAGAAGCCCGTCATGGTCGTCGAGCCCAGCCAGCGCCTCAAAAAGAACGACTGGCGGGATCTGGTCGAGGAGCTCAAAAAGCTGGGCCAAGCCAATCCCCGAACTAGGTCCATCGAGACCTTCTTGCGCCACTACTCCTTTCCCATGGACATCCGCCACAACGCCAAAATTGGCCGGGAAAAGCTGGCCGTCTGGGCGACCAAACGGCTGGCGGAAGGGGACCGCGGGGCCTACTAGGGGCGTAAGGGCCATTCTAGAAACAGCCCCCTTCCGTTTCTTTTTTTCGCGGTTCCGGCCGTAACTGAATGCTTTTTGGGCCCCGGAAGGGGCGGCTAAGCGGCCGATCCCGAAAATGGCGGGTCGGCTTAAAAGGCTTTCTTTAAAACCCCTCTTGGGCCGCCGCTTGAGGAAAGCGTCCCTAAGGCCTTTAAGCCCTCCGGAAGCCCCCCAAATAGTCTGCCTTTAAAATCTCCAACCGGAAGGATTTATGGGGGCCTTAACCTGACGGTTATGGGCCAAAAGGCCTTTTTAGGGAAAACGATCGGATCGCCTTTTCCGGAAAAGGCCATTTGGTCGCTTTCGGCGGGGAAAAAAGCCCTAGACTCGCCGCCTCCGAAAAAGGCCCTTTTTGGTCGCCTTCGGCGGGGGGACAAAAGCCCTAGGCTCGCCACCCCCGAAAAAAAGGCCATTTGGCGCCTTCGGCGGGGAAAAAGCCCAAGGCTCGCCGCCTCCGATAAAAGGCCATTTTTGGTGGCCTTCGCCAAAAAACTCTTTTAGGGAAGTTTGTTTCTTATTAAAATTCTCTATATCGGGAATTAATCCCCGGGAAAATCGCCGTCAATCGCCCCTTGGGCGGCTCCCTTTAGGCCTTTTGGCCCCGAAAAGCTTAGCCCGCCCTATGCGATAAATTAATGGTTTAACCAAAACGTTATTGAATAAATAAAACTCTATAGTATTATATTAGCTATCTATAGATAATATAAAATCTTAAAAAGCCATAAATAAGCTATCAATCGTCTAGGCTAGATCGGCCCTAAGGGGATTTAAGCCCATTGATCAATTAAATTAGGTATTGCCACGAAAGTCAAAATATGGTAACCTTGTCCCGTCAAACTCCCAAGCCAATCCAAGATATGGGGTAGGGCGGGCAACATTTTAAACGAGGCCCTCAATACAATGGTCTTTGGCCCCCGCGTTTTGGGGATCCATAATAAAGTCGCTAAATTAAGGGGAAAGGTCGGCTAAATGCTCCATGTCAACGTTAAAACCGCCGATTTGTTAAAAAGCGCCAACTTGACGATATCGGTCAGCGAAAAAAAGAGTAACTTACCGATTCTTTCGCACTTCCTATTGGAAGCCGTGGATAACAGCCTCATCGTCTCCGCCTCGGACCTGGATACCACCATCAGGGAAACTTGCCCGGCCGTGGTATACT
>JAITIH010000051.1 GCA_031279525.1 Deltaproteobacteria bacterium
CGGACCAGCTACGAAGTCCTCTACAGCGACCTGGCCCCGGAGGACGCTGGGGCCATCACGGCCGAGCTGAAGAAAGCCAACCTGCCCTACCGGCTGGCCGCCGGGGGCGCGGCCATTGAGATGCCCGTGGGCCAGGCCCAAGAGGCTCGCCTTAACCTAGCCATGCAAGGCCTCCCGGCCAAGGGCGGGGTGGGCTTTGAGATTTTCGACGACCAAAAGCTAGGCGTGACCGACCTGCAGCAGAAGATTAACCTCCAAAGGGCGGTGACCGGGGAACTGGAGCGAACCATGATGCGGTTCCCCGAGGTGGCCGACGCCCGCATCCACCTGACCGTGCCCAAGGAGACCTTGTTCATTGAGGACCAAAAGGACCCCACCGCCTCGGTCGTCTTGACCTTAAGGCGAGGCGACGGCCTGGACAAGGGCAAATTAATGGGTATCGTCCACATAATGACCTCGGCCGTGGATGGGCTGACCCCCGACAACGTCTCGATCATCGACACCGAAGGCGGGCTTTTGTGGAGCAAGGACTCCCAAAAACCGGGGGTCTTAAACGACGACCAGCTGAAGCAGAAAAGGGCCTTCGAGCGGGAGCTGGCCAACCGCATCAACTCCATGCTGGAAAAGGTCCTTGGGCCTTACAAGGCCACAACCCAAGTCAACTGCGAGCTGGACCTTAAAGAGGTCGTCACCAGCGAGGACATCTACGACCCGGAAAGATCGGCGGTCAGAAGCGAGCAGCGGATCCAAGAGCGCTCCACCGGCCCGGGCCGGGCCAACGCCGGGATCCCCAACGCCACCTACGAGTTGGGCACGGCCAACCGCCAGAACGCCAACCAAGGCGGCAACCAGGAAGTCTACTCCCGCAGCGAGGAAACCACTAACTACGAAATCACCAACATCAAAAGAAAAACCGTCTCCGCCTCCGGCGATCTAAAAAAGGTCACCGTGGCGGTCTTGGTGGACGGCTTTTTCACCGTGGCCGAGGACGGGGCCAAGATTTTCGCGCCCTTGCCCGAGGAGAAGCTGGAGCAACTGCGCCAGGCCATCCGCAACATCATCGGCTTCGACGAGGCGAGGGGGGACAGCGTGTCGGTCAGCAGCCTGGAATTCTACCGCGAGGAAACCGTAAACGTATGGGCCCTGTTCATTTTGGATCTCCTAAGGGAGTTTGGCCGGCCCTTCATCAATCTTTTGCTCATTATCCTCTTCTTCCTCTTCGTGATTCGGCCTATCCTCAATTGGCTGAAGAAAGAGGTGGAGCCGGTCGGCAGCGGGGCCGAGCAGGCCGTCTTGCCCGATTACCCCATGTCCGGCGGCCCGGGCGACAGCTTGCCCTTGCCTCTGCCGCCTAGGGAAGAGGTCTCCATGGCCCCGCCTAGCGGGCAGGCCTCAGAAGAGCCCCTGGCCCCGGATCAACCGGCTAGCCAAGACGTGGATCTGGTCCACTACGACGACGAGTCGCCGGAGGAGGAAGAGGAAGAGGAGATCCTGGACGAAGAGGGCGCGCCTCGCCTCGCCTATGGCCAACTTAGCCGCGACAACGTCATGCCCTTGGCTAAGGAGAACATGGACCGGACCGTGGGCTTGCTCCGCAGCTGGATCGAGCAAAAGCCGGCCGCCGAGGCCCGAGAGAAATAAAGGCCGCCCCCCCCCTTAGGGGCCCCTAAGCCCCCTTAAGGCTAGCTTAAGGGGGCGCGCGGCTTTTAGAGAAGGCTTATAGACCGTAGGGGCCTCTTTGGGCCTTTAATTGGCGAGGGCCAATTTAGGCTAAGGCCATTGGGCCGCCAAGGCCCAAGGCCAAAAGCTAAAAGCTAAAAGCCAAGGGCCAAAGGCCAAAGGCCAAAGGCCAAAGGCCAAAGGCCAAAGGCCAAAGGCCAAAGGCCAAAGGCCAAAGGCTAAAAGCCAAAAGCCAAAGCCATAAGACGAAAGCCATGCGTCAAAGCCAAAAAAAATGGGGCCAAGCCGAAAAAGCGAAAAAAGGCTGGACAGGCTAAGGCCAAAAAGCCACAATAAAATAGGCGGCTAAAGCCAAAAAAGATAAGGCGGCTAGAGCGGCGGGGACGGGACGGGCGAATGGGATTGAGGCGAGATCGTCGCCATTTAGGGAGAGAGCGATGCCTAGCGAGGATAATAAATTAATCCCCAAAGAGCTGTCTGGGCCGGAAAAGGCGGCTATCTTCCTTCTGACCATGGGCGAGGAGTTCACGGCCGACATCTTTAAGGAGTTGGAGGACATTGAGATAAAAAGCCTGGGCCGGGCCATGACCGGCATCCAGAACGTCACCCCCAACCAGATCCAAGACGTTCTTTACGAGTTCACCCAGGCCATCACCGAGCCCGGGGAGATCCGGATTAAGGGCGACGACTTCTTCAAAAACACCATTGGCCGAGCCTTGGACGGAGACCGGGCCGGCGGCCTCATTCAGGACGTGAATTCCCCTGTGCCTTTCTCCAACATCAAAAACATCGACGCCAAATCCTTAGGCATCTTCATCCGCAACGAGCACCCCCAGACCATCGCCTTAGTCTTAGCCCACCTAGACCCCGGCAAGAGCGCCCAAATCATCGCCGAGTTTCCCGAGCCGCTCCAGCAGGACGTCATGTTGCGCATCGCCGATCTAGAGCCCGTGGACTTTAGCGTCCTAGACGAGGTCGAGCAGGTCTTAAGGGAGGAGATTAAGGCCCAAGGGCCCATCGGCGGCCGGCCGGCCGGCGGCTCAAGCACTGTGGCCGAGATTTTAAACCAGGTCGACCAGAACACCGAAAACGCCATCCTAACCAAGCTGGACGAGGAGAGGGGCGATCTAGCCAACGAGGATCGAAAGCTCATGTTCGTCTTCGAGGACCTCATCAACGTCGACGACCGCTCCATCCGGGCCATCCTAAAGGAGGTCAACAACGACGAGCTGACCTTGTCGCTCAAGGCCGCCTCCCCGGGCATGCAGGAGAAGATTTTCGCCAACCTCTCCGAGCGGGCCGCCAGCATGATCAAAGAGGACTTGGAGGCCATGGGCCCGACCCGTATGGCCGACGTGGAAAAGGCTCAGCAGGCCATCCTCCGGGCGGCCAAGAAACTGGAGGCCGAGGGCAAGATAGTCATCGGCAAGGGCGAAGGAGACCAGTTTGTTTAAGCGTTTCGCTCCAGAAAGCCAGGCCGGCCCAGTGGGTCAGGCCGCCCCGGAGACGGCGGCTCGGGCCGAGCCGTTTGAGGGCGAGCTCTTCGGCCAGCCGGCCAAGGGCCTAAGCCAGCCCTTTCAGGAGTTTAAGGATCCCAAGGCGGCGAGCCAGGCCGGGGGCCCGGCTCTAAAGGAAGGGCCCTCCTTAGGCTACCTCTTTAAGCCCTTTAACCCCGGCCAGCCGGAGGATAAGGCCTTCGTGGCCCTTAAAGCCCCTAAAGGGGGCGACTACGAGTTTAAGGAGCTCGACCCCATAGACGACAACATAATCAACACCTTGGACAAAGCCGAGAAAAAAGCCAAGGCCATTTTGGCCGCGGCCGAAGGCCAAGAGCGGGAGTTTTTGGCCCAGGCCCGAAAGAAGGCCCAGGAGCTGTCGACGGAGCTGACGGCCAAAGCCCAAGGCGAGGCGGCTGAGCTTTATAAGAGCGCCGAGGAGGAGGCGGCCAAGATCCGCGAGGCGGCCCAGGCCTCGGTGGCGGGGGCCGACCAAGCCCGCGAGGAGCTGGCCAAGCTTAAAGCCGACTTGGACGCCTTAAGCCAGGAGGTGGCCGCCCACAAAGCCGAGGCCGCCGAGCGGCTGGCCAGCCTTAATGAGGGCGAGGCCCGCCTTAAGGCTAAGGAAGAGGAGCTGGCCGCCAAGAGCGCGAGCTTGGAGGACGAAAAAAAGAAAGCCCTAAGCGAGGCCGCCGCGGCCGGGCTGGCGGAGGGCCTGGCTCAGGGCCAAAAAGACGGCGAGGCCAAAGGGGAAAAACTTGGGCGCGAGGCCGCCCTGGATCAAGTTAAGAGCTTACTTAAGGCCTTAGCTAAAGTCGGGGACATTTGGCAAGAGCTTTGGGAGGCCAACGGGGAGTTTATGGTTAGGCTCGCCGTGGAGGCGGCCGAGGCCATCGTCAATAAAGAGATCGAAAGCGGTCAGGGTTTAGCCGCCGGGGCCTTTAAGGCCTGCGTCGCTTACCTAACCCAGTCCCACGAGGCGGCCTTTAGGATCTGTCCCGGCGACCTGGCCGAGCTGGAAAAGGCGCGGGCCGAGCTTCGCGAGGAGATGGACAGCTTAGTCAACATCAAATTCGTCCCCGACGCGGCTTTGGGCCCAGGGGATCTAGTCATGGAGGCCGACGTGGGCCGCCTCGACGCGACCCTAAAAACCCGCCGCGAAAAAGTCATGACCGTCTTGCGGGCCGCCCTGGCCCAGGGCTTTGAGGGCTCCCCCGCGGGCGAGCCGAGCGCCCCGGCCCCGGCCGCAGAGACGACCGCTCCGCCGCCAGGGCCGCCGCCAGGGCCGCCGACCTCGCCGTCCGCGGGCCCAGCGACCGCCGCCCCGCCAACCTCGCCTGACCCGGCCGCCGAGCTGGGAGCCCTTTGAATCCGAGCCTCAACATTTGGGAGGCCTCAGAGGGACTTTTGAGCCTGGTCTACGACCGCGGCCTTAATAAGGCCCCGGAGATGGACTGCGCGGCCCAAGGAGCCGAACTCCTGGCCCCCTTCATAGCTGGAAAGACGCGGCCCAAGTTAATCGACGTGGGCTGCGGTGGCGGGCACTTTTACCATTCTTTAGCTAAACGTGGCTTATTAGTCGACTATTACGGCCTAGACTCTAGCCCGAAAATCGTGGCTCAAGCCCGGCGGGCTTTTCAAGAGCTGGGATTGGACCCGGGCCGGATAATTTTAGGGGCCGTGGAGGACTTGGCTGGGTTAAGCTTCGATTTGGCGGCCATCGTAAACGTCCTTTCCTTTCGACCGGACTTTCGGGAGCCCTTGGATCGGCTCGTCGACTGCGGGGTCCGGGCCATGGTCATCCGCGACAATTTCGGGCCGCGGACGGAAATCCGTTGGGAAAAAGACGGGTTTTTGGACGAGGGCTTTAACCACCTTCATGGGTACTGGAACCGCTGGGCCGTCGCGGAAGTCCAGGAGTTTTTAACCTCTCGGGGCTTCACGAGCCAGGCCGTGGAAGACAGAAGGACCCGAGGCCAGGTCGAGGCGGTGGTGGGGAAACCCTACCACTGGTCCTGGCTAGTGGCCTTGAGGCCTTAAAGTCGCGAGTAATTCCAAATATTTTTTGGGCGCCGTGGCAAAGCGCATTTACCTAAAGCGGGTTGAGACGTCCGCCCGGCGACTTGACTAATCCGGTCGGTAGCGACCTTGGAAGTCATGAAGGCGACTAAATGGCCTTTGCCCATGGCGTAAAGTCCTCTTTAGGAGGGCCGCGAGCGCTTAGGCCGCGACGTGAGCGAACGTCGAGCGGGCCCTAGAAATAGAAGTTACGGAAGCCGACCCGCCAGAAAATTGGGGAAGGCCGACGTCGGAGACGAGCGAACGAATTTATGGGCCTATTCCCGGGGCCATTAAACCCTAATACGGGCGCGTCGGGCGACTTTGTTTCTCTAAAATAGTATAAGCAGAGCTCTCTCTGATTCCGTCGGGGCGGCGGCGGCATGCGCGTAAAAGAGGTGGACGTGGCGACAAGGGAAGCCCAATTAGGCCGTTAACTTTTGGTAGTTTTCTCTGTCTGAGCGACGTAAGAAACTGACGTCCGGCGACGGACTTAATTAGGCCTAATATGGATGGCGGCTAGGTCCGTAGCG
>JAITIH010000117.1 GCA_031279525.1 Deltaproteobacteria bacterium
GAAGCGGCTTAGGGGCGGGGATTTAATCAGGCGATGAAAAAGGGACATCCCAGATCAATGTTGATCTGGGATTTTTTTTGCCCCAATTGGCCCTAGCCCAACTAGACCCTTTCGCCCTCGTCGCGCCCATTCGCGTCTTCGCGGCGGTTGGCTTAAGGCCGCGGCTGGCCCAAAGAAAAACTAAACCGCAAGGTTTTAAAGCCGATCCCTTGCGGGCGGCCTTAAGGCTGACCCTAAAAAATAAAGCGACTAGCCTCAAAAAAACGGCTAGCCCCAAAAATTAGGCTGGCTAAAAAATCAATTGGCCTGGCTAAAAGGCGGAGTCTTTAAGCCGTAGTCGCTTTTAACTCCTCTAAGAAGGATCCGTTATGCCCAAGTTTAAGGTCACCTATTTCAGCTCCGGCGGCTTCGACGTTCCGGCCCTTTCCGCGGCCGTGGCCGGTTTAAGGCGGGAAGGCCGGGAGATTGAGGTTTACGCCCGGTCCCAATCCCAGCTTTTCGACCAGGCCCGGCGCGAGGAGTTCGCCCAGAAAGCCTTAAAGTCCCACCTCGTCGTTTTGGGCCTTCATGGGGGGAAAGATTTTTTCCCGGCCTTCGCGGCCTTAAAGGAAGGGCTTACGAGTTTAGGCGATGGCGACCCTAGGCCCTTAATCCATGGGCAGCCGGCCAGCGGCGACGCCGAGTCGCTCTCGGCCATTTTGGAGTTGTGCCCGGAGCCTAGCCCCGTCTGGGACGAGTGCCGGAGCTACCTTAATTTCGGGGGGCGCCAGAACGTCCAGAACTTTCTAGCCCGGGCCCACGACTATTTGGCCCCCGAAGAGCCTTGGGGGTATTTGGAGCCATTTCAGCAGCCGTTCGACGGAATCTACCATCCGGACTTTCCGGGGCCGGTGGAGCTGGAAGAGTACCTGGCCCAAAAAATGGACCCCTCGCTCCCGACCGTGGGGCTGTGGTTTTATCACGCCTATTGGGTCAACGACAACCTGGAGTTCGCCGACGCGGCCATCCGGGCTTTGGAGGCGGCCGGGGCCAACGCATTGCCGCTTTTTCACTCGCGCTACCGCGACGCCGAGCTGGGAAATCCCGGATCCGTCTTCGTAGTCGATAAGTATTTCCTAGACGAGGGCGGAGAACCCAGGATCGACTGCCTATTGGATTTGATGGGCATGTCCATGTGCCTTATGGACCAAACCTATAAGCCGGTCCTGCCTAAGCTAGGGGTTCCGGTCATTCAGGGCATCTGCTCTTACGCGCCTAGAGAGGTTTGGGCCGGCGGCTTTCAGGGGCTCTCCACCATGGAGGTGACCCACTCGGCGGCCATGCCCGAGTTCGACGGCAAGCTCATAACCGTCCCCATCGCCTTCCGCGAGGAAAACAAAATCGACCCCATCACCCATGGTTTGATCAGCTCCTTGGTCCCGGACGAGGAAAGGGTGGCCAAGCTGGCCCGGCTCGTCGTCAACTGGGCCCGGCTAAGGCGAACGCCCCCGGAGCGGCGGAAGGTGGCCATTATTTTTCACCACTACCCGCCCCGAAATGACCGGATCGGCTGCGCCTCGGGCCTAGACAGCTTCGCCTCGGTCAGCCAGATTCTAAAGTCCTTAAAAAGCCAGGGCTACCAGGTGGCCGACGTTTTTTCGGAAAAGGACTCTTTGGCCCAGGCCATCGTCTCTAGGCTCACCTCCGACCAAAGGTGGCTGAATCCCGAGGAGATGGCCGCCCGGGCCGAGGCTGAGGCCGGGCCTGAGCTTTACGGCCCCTGGCATCTGGAGCTTCCCCAATACAACCGGGACCAGCAGCTGCCGGCCTGGGGCCCGGCCCCGGGGGATCTTTTCGTTTTCGACGATAAGATGTATTTCGCCGGCTTCCCCAATGGGAACGTCTTTCTGACCGTCCAGCCGACCCGCGGCAGTTTCGAGGCCGTGGCTAAGGGTTACCACGACGTTAACATTCCACCCCCGCACCAGTACACGGCCCACTACCGCTGGCTCCGCGACGAGTGGGGGGCTCAGGCGGTCGTCCACGTTGGCAAGCACGGAAGCTTAGAGTGGACCCCCGGCAAAGCCTTAGGCCTTTCCCAAGAGTGCTGGCCGGATCTGTCCATCATGGAGCTCCCCAACGTTTACCCCTACATCATCAACGACCCCGGGGAAGGGACTCAGGCCAAAAGGCGCTCTTACTGCTGCATAGTCGACCACCTGACCCCGGCCTCCACCAACGCCGACCTTTACGACGACTTGGCCCGGATCGAGTTGGCCGTGGCCGAGCGCAATCAAGCGGCCTTAGGCGACCCGGCCAAAGTCTCGACCCTCAATAAAGCCATCTGGTCGGCCGTGGTCGAGGCCAGCTTGGATAAGGATCTCGAGGCCAGCGAGCCGACCGACGAGGAGTTTCCGGCCTTTTTGGCCAAGCTTCACGCCTACCTTCATGAGCTCTCCGACACTATGATCGCCGATGGCCTCCACGTCTTGGGCCAGGCCCCGGAAGGCGACCGCTTAAGCGAGTTCGTGGTCCAGCTGACCCGTTTGAAAAACGGGGAGATCCCCTCCTTGCGGGAAGCCTTGGTCACGGCCGCGGGTCAGGATTACGACTATCTATTGGCCCACCGCGGCGAGCCTTTGGCCGAATTCGGCGGGCTTAGCGGTGGGCAACTGATCGCCCAAGCCCACCAGCGGGCTTTAAGGCTAGTCATGGGTTTAGCCGAGTTTGGCTACGACCCAGAAGTCGTTCCGGAATTGGTCTTAAAAGAGCTGGGTCGCCCCGACCGCGTAGTCGAGGAGGCTTTGGCCTGGGCCGGCGGCGAGCTGGTCCCCAACGTCCGCCTTTGCGTCGAGGAAATGGGCTCGACCTTAGGGGCCTTGGCCGGGCGGTTCGTCCCGCCGGGACCCTCGGGGGCCCCCAGCCGTGGCCAGGCCGACATCCTGCCAACGGGCCGCAATTTTTACTCCGTGGACCCTAGAAAGATCCCTTCCCGGGCGGCCTGGAAAATCGGGGTGGCCCTAGGCGACGCCTTAATCGAGCGAACTCTAAGGGACACCGGGGCCTACCCGGAAAACGTCGGCATCATCGTTTACGGGACCTCCACCATGCGGACCCAAGGCGACGACGTGGCCGAGATCCTCTATCTATTGGGGCTAAAGCCCGTCTGGCGCCACGACGGCGTGGTCGAGGGGGTGGAGGTCATTCCTCTCTCTGAGCTAAAAAGGCCCCGGATCGACGTGACCCCGAGGATTAGCGGCTTTTTTAGGGACTCCTTTCCCAACCTCGTGGAAAGGCTGGATGAGGCCGTCCGGATGGTGGCCGTCCTAACCGAGCCGGTGGAGTCCAACTACGTCCGCCGCCACGTGGAGGTCGATCGGGCCATCTACCTTAGCGAGGGCAAATCCGAGGAAGAGGCCTTTAGGGAGGCCACCTTTCGGATCTTCGGCTGCCCGCCGGGCTCCTACGGGGCCGGGGTGGAGGAGCTTATTGAGACCAAAACCTGGGAGACCCAAGAAGACCTGGCCAACGTCTACATTCGCTACTCGGCCCACGCTTACGGCCTAGGGAGCTATGGCCTGACCCGGCCCGAAAACTTCCGCCGCAACCTTAGCCGCATGAACGTGGCCGTCAAAAACGACGACTCCCGCGAGTACGACCTTCTATCCTGCACCGACTACTATAATTATTTCGGCGGCCTCATCACGGCCGCCAAATCGGTCCGGGGGTCTTATCCCCTGTCCATCTGCGGCGACAGCTCCGATCCCGAAAGGGTCAAGACCAAAAATACCCACGAAGAGGCCAAGCGCGTTCTAAGGGCCCGACTAGTCAACCCCAAGTGGCTTAGCGGCCTAAGGCGCCACGGCTTTAAGGGGGCCGGGGACGTCTCGCACATGATGGACGTGATCTTGGGCTGGGACGCCACGGCCGAGCTCATCGACGACTGGATGTACGAAAAGGCCGCCATGGCCTGGGCCCTGGACCCGGAAATGGCCGAGTGGATGAAGGAAGTCAACCCTTACGCCCGCCAGAACATTTTAGACAAGCTCCTTGAGGCCATCAAAAGGGGCATGTGGAAAACCAGCCAAGAGATGGAAGACCGGCTCCGCGACGAGTACCTTGAGCTTGAGGGGCAACTAGAGGAGCTAAACGACGCGGCCGCGACCGAGCCGAAAAAGTCCCAGGTCGGTTAGGCCCATAGGCCGGGCCCTAAGGCCTAAGGCTCCATGGCCGGGCCCGCGGCCCTAGGTCTAGGCTCCATGGCCGGGCCCTAGGCCCTAGGCCTAAGGCTCTCTAGGGCCGGGCCAGAGGCCTGCCAAAGCCTATGGCCTTCAAAAAGAGAGCCTAAGGAGCCTACTTTCGGAGGTGGGGCAAAACCCATAAGGCTTACCATGTTACTCGCCAACCCTTACGAAGGCCTAGAAATCCACCGGGAGGAAAAACTGGTTTACGGCCGGTTTCTTACGCCTCACGCGGTTCTCTCCACTTCCCGCCACAACGGGGGCTACCGGGAAGACCTTAAATACCTGTGCAACCACCAAAGCTGCGAGCCGGCCGCCCACAGCCGGGGTTCTTTGGTCTTAGTCGATCCCGCGGCCTACCAGGCCCAGGTCCTCGCCCCCCACGACCTGCCCCCTGAGCGAAGCGCCTTATTGGGGACGGCGGCCAACATGCGCCTTTTGACCATCAAGGCCGAGTCTTTCGAGGAGTTGACCGTGGCCGCGGCCGCGACTGGCGGGGTGGAGACCAACGCGGCCCGGGCCGGGGACCCGGCCATGGGTCACGAGGGGCCAGAAGGCTACCGGCATTTCGAATCCCCTATCCCGCCAAAGGGCCCCAACTCGGGCACCATCAACGTCTTGGTTTTCGTCAGTCGCCCCATGACCCCGGGGGCCATGGCTCGGGGCCTTTCCATGATCGTCGAGGCCAAAACCTGCGCCCTTATGGAACTGGGGGTCAACTCCCGCTACTCCTCCAACCTAGCCTCGGGCACTGGGACCGACCAGATTGGTCTCGCCTCCCAGACCCTGGAAGGGGTCAAACCCTTGGCCGGGGGTGGCCACCACATTAAGATGGGCGAGCTGATCGGCCGAGTGACCCACGACGCGGTCCGGGAGGTTTTGGTTCGCCAAAACGGCATGACCCCGGATCGCCAGTGCTCGGTCAAGATCCATCTGGAAAGGTTCCACATCCGGGCCGACGGCCGCCACCGGATGACCTCAGCCGAGCTGGTGGCCATGATTGGTCGCCACTTAAAAGAGGAGGAGCGCGAGCTTTTGGCCTTTAACTATTTGGCCACCTTCCACGACCCCTGGATCGTGGCGGCCACGGCGGCCTTGGTCCACTTACGGGATAAATTCGTTTGGGGGATTTTGCCCGTCCTTATCTGGCCTGAGGTCATGGGGGCCTTCGCCGGGCAGTTGGCCGCGGCGGTCAGCGGGCGATTAGACCTAACGGACCGGTACGCCAAAGTCCTAGCTCCGCGCCCGGAAGAGGCCTTTTGCGACGAGAGCTTTTTAAACCTGGCCGCCCGGGCCCTGGCTTTGGGCCTTTCCGAAAAGTGGGCCTAAAGCTCTTGGGGCTCCCTTATGCCCATCGACTATTTGATCTTAATCCTCACCACCCGCTGCAACTTAAAGTGCTCCTACTGCTATAACGGCGACTTGGCTCCCCAGGACATGGGCCTAAAGACCTTGGTCCGGGGCCTGGCCTTAGCCGCGGCCGGGGAGGGGCCCTTGCGGATTCAGCTGACGGGGGGCGAGCCAACCTTGCTCCCGGAGCTGATCGAGGCCGCGGCCCAAGAAGCCGCGAAGCTCCGCCGGCCTTACCGCCTAAGCCTTCAGACCAACGCCACGCTATTAGACCGTCAGCTTGCGAAAACCCTAAAAAAGCTAAACGTGGAAGTCGGGGTCAGCCTCGACGGGCCGCCAGCTCTTAACGAGGCCATGAGGGGCGAGTCTAAGATGGCCTTTCGCGGCTTTTCGGCCTTAGAGAGCGAGGCCTGGCCCTTTACGGCCACGACGGTGGTGGCCGGGCCCAACGCTAAAGAGCTTTACCAGGTCCCCTTAGTCTTAGCCCAATATAACGCCGCCCTAGGCTTAGGGCTCGATCTCTTGGTCCAAAAAGGGCGCGGGGCCGAGGGGCCAGGCTCGGCCCAAGGCCAGGGCCCGGCTAAGGGCCTGGACGCGGAGTCTTTGGCGGCCGGCCTCGTTAAATTGAAACAAACCTTGGCTTTTATTAACGTTCGCCGGAAAAAGCCCTTGATCTTACGGGAGGAGGAGTTTTTACGGCGGGCCAGGCGGCGGGATGATGGCCAGGGCTTTTGCGCGGCCTGCCGAGGAAGCTCTTTGGCCGTGGCCCCCGACGGCCGGGTTTACCCTTGCGGGCAATCGGCCTTTTTGGACGATTTTTGCTTGGGGACGGTCTTTTCGGAAAAATTGGCCCCA
>JAITIH010000186.1 GCA_031279525.1 Deltaproteobacteria bacterium
TATTAAAGTAAAAGTTTAAATATTGAACTGTTGGGCGAATAATTTTATTGTAAGCTTCTTTCCACTCGCCCTCTTCAAATAGGCCCTCCCGGCGAGCCTCTAAAAACGCCCTTTCGAGAGAATTTGTTTGGCCCCTTATATGGTCCGCCCAGCCAACGTGGCCTAAGGTTTGGCAGAGCTCTTCCAGGTCGGCTAGGCCCGACCCCAAAAGGCTGTCGCCTTGGGCTAGACGAGGCTCGACGAACGGGACCGCCGCCCCGGGGACGCGCGCGTCAAGGGTCAGGGCGGCCCGGGCCAGGTCCACGGCCAAGGCCGAGCGGTCCACCCCGTGCGCGGCCGTCCTTAAGAAAAGCCTCTTTAAAGCCAAGAGCTCGTCGACCGGTTCGGCGCCCGCGTAGCCCCGCTCCTTTCGAGATTTGGCCAAGGCCTTGGCCTCGAAGGCTAAGGCCTCGGCTAAGCGCTTGTCTTCTTTCAATTTTAAGCGGGCCAGCCAGACGAGGCCGTCTAAGGACTCGGCCAATAAATTCCCAGTCCCGCAGGCGCAGTCCAAAAGCTTAGCCTCCAAAAGCGAGCGCTTGGCGAAGGGGCCGGCCGCCAGGCGGGCCAGACCCCTAGTCGCGAGGGGCCGGGCTAAGCCGTCGGGGGTGTAATAGACCCCGCCCGCCTTCCGGTTGTTGCGCAAGCTGGCCAGGTAAAGTTCCCCGGGCTTTAGCTCCCTTAAAACGACGAGCTCCCTATCAATATAGTTACGCTTAAGGCTCTCTATCTCCTCTAAGCCGTAATAGCCAAGGGAGCGCCGCTTAGGCCCGCGCGACTCGGCCAAGGCCATCGGCCGCGGGGCTAGCCGAAACTCAAATTCCATGAGGCTTTCGTAGACGGCCCCCAGGCGAAAAGGGCTTAAGGCCGCGAAATCCCTTTTTTGCCCATCTTTAGCGCGCAAAAGGCGATTTAAAATCGCGTAAAGTCCCTCGTCGTTTAAGAGATTTGGGCTATCGAGGCTAGGGGTTTTTTGGGGATCGAAAAGGGCCGAACTTAAAAGAGGGTAAAAGCTCTCTTCTTGGGCGTCCCGCGGCGGGGCCAAAAGAGCCTTTAGCCTCGCCCAGCCGACGTAGGATTGGGCCATCGGCTTTAAGCCTGAAAGAAGGGACCTTATGGTTGGCCGACGGCCCGGCCAGCCAGGCGGCTCGCCCTGATAATTGGTCCCTTCGGCCCGGTCGCCCTTAAGGTCTTCCTCGCCCATCGCTTCCTTTATCTGGGCCTCATTGGCGTTAGGGTCAAGGGCCGGCCCGCCGTTAAAATGGGCGTCCTCGAAATGGGCCTGAAACGTCAGCCGAAAAAGGAAGCGCAGGGCGCTTTCCAGAATTTCCCTTTTGGCCAAATCAGGCCAGGCCCGGTGGAGGGCTTGGCCCATTTCCTCCAACAAGCCGCTCACCTCGCCGTTCCCCGCTAGAATGGCTCTTAGATCCTTTTCAATCTGAGCTCGGCGCCGCTCGTCGCTTTTTAGGAGAAGGCCCACCCGGGTTCGCCCCCACCCGTCGGGGACGAAATTGGCGGCCCTCATTAGAAACCAAAAAAGGGCGAAAGCCAGCTCGTCGCCCTCGCGACAAATCGCCTCCAGGTCGAAGGCTAGGCAATTTTTGCGACTCGGGGCCGCAGACGGGGCCAAAAGCCAGTCGCGGCCATTGGACATGGCGCCCCAACCTACCTGAGCCTCGTTTAAGCGCCCCAATAATAATAGGATAGGGTTGCCGACGATTTTTAGATCGTCCAGAGGCCGGCCAGGGGCTAAACCCAGAAAAATTAAGGTCTGCCCTTTAGCCGCCGTCTCTTTCTTTAGCGGGCTTAGCCCTTTCTTAGGCCTAGGGGGCGGCCCGAAATCGCGCCCACCGCATAGTCTTGGGCTTAGATCGAGCCCGCTCGCTGGGGCCGGCCCCTCGGCTGGCCCTTCTTCCCCTTGAAGGTTGCTCCCGCTCGCCGGCCTGGGGCTCGGGCGAAGCTCGCATTCTTTGATTGGCCCTTCGCCCGCCTCGTTTAAGTAAGGCTTGGGGGCGAGGCTCCAACCTAGCTCCGCGAGTATCGGCCATATAACTTCTTTATGTAAGTCGTCTATATCAAAATTCGTTCCCTTTTTACTAAAAAAAATGTTTTTACAAAAATCAAACTGAGCCGCGTAGAAACCGGACCCCGCCCCTAAATCCCTTAAAAGCTCGGCCAGGCCGTCTTCGCAAAAAAGTCTATTCAGATAAAGCGCCATAGCCGCCTTTGTGGCCCACGCCCCCCTTATGGCCAGAGGATCGGCCTTGGCAAAGCCAAGGGGTTTTGGATAAAGAGGCTCTTTAGCCGGCGGGTCGCTTGCCAGGCCGCCTCGCCTAACGAAGCCATTATGGGCCTTCGATCGGCCAAGGCGAGGCCGCGACCGGCGACGGGGCCCTTAGTTTAACGCCAAGGCCTTGGCGAAACGTTCCTGATTGAAATTTCCACATTTTTATCTAATAATATAAACTATCATTATTATCAAGGCCAAGAATGCCGCCTAAACCGAAAATCGCCGACCACGAACCCTCAAAACTTTGGGCCTTGCGGCCCAGGGTCGCGGATTTTCTGAATAAGTTCCGTTACCCGATTTACGGACTGTTCTGCCTATTTTTTCTCTTGGCCTTATTTTACGCCTTCGCGAAGTTCGACCCAAACACCTTGTTCAACTCCCGCCAAGGCTTCGCCGCGGCCATGGACCAGGCCTTTGGCCCGGGCAACTGGCGAGCCGGCGGGTACGACTATAGCTATCGGACTAGGACTATGACCGTCAAGGACTTGTGGGTCGCGAGCCCCTTAGGCGGCCCTAAAGGCGGTGAGGCCGTCGCCCACGTCGGCGAGCTGGCCGTCAGCCACTTAGCCTGGGCTAGCGACGTCAAAAAGCTTTTGGCCGGAAAGGCCCCAGAAGGGTCGCCTAGCCTCTTGGCCTCTAAGGCGGTGGCCAAGAAAGTCCGCTTCATGGCTAACGCCCCGGCCTATTCCGCGCGGGGCCGCTTGGAGCGGTTAGAGTTCTTAAACGTCAGATACGACCCTAACCCCGCCCGGCCCAACCCCGGGGCGGCGGCTAAATCGACCCAATCCCCCGGCCTAAACTTTGGGGCCTGGTCGGGCCTGCGGCCCGAGCGGGTCGAGCTGGAAAGTCTTCGGGCCAGCGGCCGCTTCACCGGATCCCAGGCTAGCTTCGCCTTGGTCCTCCCTACCTGGGCGATCGTCAACCCTAGGCTAGGGCCAAGGGGCCTCGTCTGCTCGCCCGGCAGCCTATTGGCCGGCCTAGGCTTCGGGCTCAGCGCCCAAGGCTACTCTTTAAGCGGCCGGGTGGATGAAATCGCCCACGACGGGGCCCTCGCCCTTGGGGCGGTCGACCGCCTGGCCGTCCGGAACCTGGCCGCCTGGCTAGAGAAGGCCGAAGGGCCGGCCAGCTTGGATCGGGCGGAGAGAAAAATTAAGGACCCGCCTTGGCTGGAGCTGTCCCTAGGCGACGGGGCCGGCCAGTACCTGGACTTTCGGCCGCTGGCCCAAAGGCTGGCCCTAGCCCTGGCCATGGACCCCGTTTTAGGCGATCCCGCGGGCCATTCTCTTCATCCCTTAGCCCTTTTGACCCCCAAGGATGTTTTTTTAGGAGGGATCTCGGTTTACGAGAGCCGGCTCAACCAGCTGGCCGTCAAATCCGGCCCAATCGCCGGCCAGATCGACCGAGCGGAGATCTCAGTCACCGCCGGCCTAGAGCCCTACGCCCTGGCCGCCCGACTGGTGGACGGCTGGTTTTCCCTGGCCGCCCCTCAAGGCCCGGCCCAGCCGGGCTGGCCAGGCTGGCCAAGGCTGCACGCCAAGGCCAAAGACCTAGGCCTGTTGGCCGGCCGCTTCCACTTGTCGGGGCAAGCCGGCTTTGAGCCGAAAACTCAAGCCTGGCAGGCCACCGGAACCTTGGAGGCGGAAAATCTTTTGGGCCTAACCGTTAGCTTAGAGCTGGGGGGCTTGTCCGGGCCCCTTTACCGGTCCTTGGGAGTGGTCGGCCTCAAGGATCTTTTAAGGGCCAAGCGGGCCCCGGACGGCTGGCGGGACGTCGCCCTCCAAAAGGCCCAGCTGCAGCTAAGGGATCTTGGCGCGACCGGCCGCTTTTTGGATTACTTTGGTCAGAAAAACGCCCAGCCCGGCCTAAGCCCGGAGAGACGAAGGGAGCGGGTGATTTTTGGCTTGGTCCTGGCCTCGGCCTTAAACCTCGAAAACTACCTGGAAAACGTCAAAAGCCTCACCGATCTCTTGGCGGAATTCCTCCGAAAGCCGGGGATCG
>JAITIH010000037.1 GCA_031279525.1 Deltaproteobacteria bacterium
TTTAGGGATGTACCTGACCCGCAACCTCACCAACAAGACCTTGTCGGAGATCGGGGCCTACTTTCGGCGGACCCACTCCACCACCTTAAACGCCATCCATCGGTTGGAGTCGCGCTTAAAAAGAGACCAAAAGCTCAAAGACACCGTCGACTACCTGACCGGTCAGCTGATCCGGCCGTAAGGGCCTTCCATAAGAAGCCAACGGTGAAATTTCCCGCTCTTTTGCCCGACCGGGTCAAGAACCTTCCGGCCTACGTCCCCGGCCGGCTGGCCGAGGACGTGGCCGAGGAAATGGGCCTGGCCCAAGTCATTAAGCTCGCCTCCAACGAAAACTGCCTAGGCCCCTCCCCCTTGGCCGTGGCCGCGGTGGCCGAGGCTTTGGGGGGCCTTCATCGCTACGGCGACGCCGACTCGCGGCGGCTGCGCCAGGCCTTGGCCGCCCGCCTTTCGGTCGCCCCCGACCAAATCCTGGCCGGCAACGGCTCCTCTGAGTTCTTGATCTTAATGGCCAACGCCATCTTGGGGCCTGGGCTTTCCGCCGTCATGTCCCGGCCCAGCTTTACCCTCTACGCCGCCCACGCGAAGGCCACCGGGGCCGCGGCCCACGAGACCAAGGTCGACTCCGCCTACGGCCACGACCTAAAGGCCATGCTGGAGAGGACCGACGAAAAAACTCGGCTAGTTTTCCTGGACAACCCCTTAAACCCCACCGGGGCCTGGCTGACCAAGGAGGCCATTCACGATTTCTTGGCCCGCCTGCCCGACTCTTGCCTTTTGGTCCTAGACGAGGCCTACGTCGACTTTAGCCGCCAGCCCCGCCCCGACTACCAAGCCCTTTTAGCCAGCGGACGCGTGGCCATATTGCGGACCTTTTCCAAAAGCTATGGCCTAGCCGGCCTCAGGGCGGCCTATCTCCTAGGCCCGCCCGAACTCGTCTTCGGCCTCAACAAAATCCGCCAGCCCTTTAACCTAAGCGTTTTGGCCCAGGTCGGGGCCTTGGCCGCCCTTAGCGACCATGAGCACCTGGAAAACTCCAAAAAAGCCGCCTGGGCCGGTTTAGCCGAGATTAGGGCCGGCTTAAAGCCTTTAGGCCTTTCGACTTACCCAACCGAGGCCAACTTCTTGATGGCCGGGCCGGTGGCCCAAGGGGCCGACTGGCTGGAGAGGGCCCTTTTAAAAAAGGGAATCATCGTCCGATCTCTAAGTTCCTTTGGTTTGGCCGGCCACGTCCGGATCTCGGCCGGGCTGAGCGCCGAAAACGCGGCCCTGGTCGCGGCCATAGGCCAAGCCTTAGGCGCCTAAAGCCGCCCGCCCAAAACCCCCCGCCGACCCTTCATTTGGCCTTTTTCGGCTCCTGGACTTTTTAAGGGGCCTTTGGTATATTGCCCCCAGAAAAATCCTTAGCTTTAGCCAGGCCCATCAAAAAAAGGGGGCGAGATCGCTTTTTTTGGAGCTTTAGGATTAACCTCGCTATGGTTTAAGGTTTTTTACGCTGAATAATTATAAAATTATTAAATAGCTATTATTATAAATATTTTATAGACTATTATCCGCGTTTAAGCGCGCGATTACGGCCCCGGAGGTTTTTATGGCCAAAAACGTTTTCATCGCCTCGACGGACCAGGCGGCGGGCAAGGGGGCCCTGGTCAAGGCCTTCTTGGCTTATTTCCAAGGCCAAGGCCAAAAGGTCGGCTATTTCCAAGCCCTGGCCGCCTCGCCCGACCAACCCAAGTTCAAGGAGTTGGCCGGCCAGCTAGGGGTCGACCCTAGGGATCTTTACGGCTTGACCATCGCCGAGGCCGTGGATCTTCTAAACGCCGGCAAACAGGCGTCCTTGATCGAGGAGGCTTTAAGCCGCTACGCCAAGGCGGCCGCCCGCTTCGACTTCGTGGTCGTGGAGGGCGGCGACCCCGACCCCCAGGCGGCCTTCGAGCTGCAGGGCCTAGGGGCGGCCTTGGCCGCCAACCTGGCGGCCCCGGCTCTTATCCTGTCCGGCGGGGGCCTGGCCTTGGCCGCCTCTGGGGCCCGGGTCTTCAAAGAGCGCCAGGCCGAGGTTTTAGGGCTGATTTTAGTCGGAGACGGGACCGAGGCCGAGGCCAGCCAGGTGGAGGCCTTAAAGGGAATCGAGGTCAAAGCCGTGGCCGCGGCCGACCTGGCCCAGGCCCCGACCCATTGGGCCGCCAAGATCTTGGCCTTTAGCCCCCAGGTGGTCACGCCCAAGCGCTTTGAGAGCGACCTAATCGAGCGGGCCAAGGCCAACAAGAAAAAGATCGTCTTGCCCGAGGGCGACGACGACCGGATTCTCCAAGCCGCCGACGACGTATTGCGCCGGGACTTCGCCGACCTGGTCATTTTGGGCGACCCGGCGGCCATTCGGCGAAAGGCGGCCGAGTTGGGCCTTAGCCACCTGGACAAAGCCGAGCTGGTCGACGTTAAGGCGGCCCCCTTCCGCCAAGAGCTGGTCGACCAGTTCTACGAGCTAAGGAAGGCCAAGGGGGTCACCCCGGAAAAGGCCGAGGAGCAACTTAACGACCGCAATTGGTTCGCCACCATGATGGTCAAGGCCAAAAAGGCCGACGGCATGGTCTCCGGGGCCGCCGGGACCACGGCCGACACCATTAGACCGGCTTTATCCATCATTAAAACCAAGCCCGGCTGCTCCATCGCCTCCAGCGTCTTTCTCATGTGCATGAAGGACAAAGTCTTGGTCTTCGGGGACTGCGCCATCAACCCCAACCCGACCCCCCAGCAGCTGGCCGAGATCGCCGTCATCTCCGCCCAGACGGCCAAATCCTTCGGGGTGAGCCCCAAAGTGGCCATGCTTAGCTACTCCACTGGCTCCTCGGGGGCCGGCCCGGACGTAGACGCGGTTAAAGAGGCCACGGACTTGGCCCAGGCCCAGGCGGCCGAGCTCTTCCCGGATTTACCCCTAGACGGGCCCATGCAATTCGACGCGGCCTTGGACCCCAAGACGGCCAAAGGCAAGATGCCCGGATCAAAAGTGGCCGGTCAGGCCACCGTCTTGGTCTTCCCTTCCTTAAACGCCGGGAACATCGGCTACAAAGCCGTGCAAAGGACGGCCGGGGCCGTGGCCGTGGGGCCCATCATCCAGGGCTTAAACGCCCCGGTCAACGACCTCTCCCGGGGCTGCTCCGTCCCTGACGTCATCAACACCGTGGCCATCACCGCGGTTCAGGCTCAGTAGGGGCGACCGCGTGGCCGAGATTTTGGTCGGCTTTTTGGGCTACGGCCGCATGGCCCAGGCCATCTCCGCGGGGCTCGACCGGGCCGGGGCCGTCCCTTACGCCGCCCAAGCGGCCACGGCCTTAGACCCGGGCCGCTTAAAGGCCTTGGCTAAAGAGCGCGGTTTTACGGCTTTGGCCGATAACCCTTCGCTCTTAGAGCGCGCCCCAGTCGTGGTGGTGGCCGTCAAACCCCACCAGGTTAAAGCCGCCCTAGCCGAGCTGAGTCCGGCGAAACTCGCCGGGCGCCTAATCGTCTCCATCGCCGCCGGGGTGACCTTAGCTAACCTGGCGGCCTGGCTGCCCGGCCCGGCTAACCTGGTCCGAGCCCTTCCTAACCTGCCGGCCCTGGTCGGCCAGGGGGTCGCCTTAATCTGCGCCCCGCCCGGGGCCGACCCGGCCCACCTGGCCAAGGCCAAGGCCATTTTCGACTCGGTGGGCTCGACCGTCGAGTTGAGCGAGGCCTATTTCGACCAAGGCACGGCGGTCAGCGGCTCGGGGCCAGCCTACTTTTTTCAGGTCATGGAAGCCTTAGTCCGCGGGGCCGTCCGCTTGGGGCTAACCTGGGAGACGGCTAAAGAGCTGGTCTTAAAGACGGCCTTAGGCTCGGTCGAGATGGCCCTGGCCCGACCCGATTTGGCCCTCTCCGAGCTGCG
>JAITIH010000059.1 GCA_031279525.1 Deltaproteobacteria bacterium
ACGACTTACCAATGGAATCATTTGTTTGAACGCTTGATTCATCGGCAAAGAAAATAGTCCCTCCTAGTTTTAACGCCAGTTTTTTAAGCTTGAAATTGTTTAGAAATCCAGTTATTAACATTCTCTGTATCTCGCCAAAGTGGCGTATCTTATTGGCTTTTGTGGGGACGTCTTCCAGCGTTTAAGGTAGTCTCCTATAGTTCACTCAGCGATACGAATTTCGAATTTGGCATAAACTAATTCGGCTATAGCGCGCCTGGTCCAAGTAACGTGGTTTATCCCGTGATCCTGAGGGGCAGCTCCTATGATAAGTCCTCTAATCGATTCCTCCTGTTTGGGACTCATTAGTCTGCCGCTGCCAGTTGGCCGACTGCGCTTCCTGTATTTCATGCCTTCAGGCCCTTCAGCTGAATGCCTCTTCCACCAGAAGTATACGGTTGATAGGGCTAAGCAAAGCATTGAGGCAATTTTCACTACAGGAGTGTTGTTGTTAAAGTGAGGGGCTACCATCTCAATGATAGAGTAGTTTAGCCTAATTGTTTTGGGGCGGGTATGTTCGTTTTTCATAAAAGCATTATACACGACATACCTATTTAATGCAATATGCTAAAACAGATTTTACAAAAATTTTACATTTTTTTATTTATATACTCTGGCTTCTGACAATATTTATAGCAATATTCCTTGTGGCTTATAGGTTACAGGGTGTAGCAAAATAAAAATGCTACTTGGTAAGGTTCTAACATTTACTCGCCGGGGTAATAAAAAGGATAACACGGAGCTTGAGAAGAGTTAACCTCTCAACTATCCATTGTAGTACTAGCATTCCTAATAATTGTCGGTCGCCAAAAAATTTTAAGCCCAAAATTAGAATTGCTGCGCGGCCATAAGGCGAAAACCCTGTAGGATTTAAAGAACTTTTCACCAAAAAGGGCCTGGCGAAGGCCTTTTGGCCCTCTGGCCCCAAAAATCTCAATAACCTGCGGGATTTACTCGTTTTTCTGGCCATGGGCCCGGTCGCCATGGGCCATCGCCGTCGCGGGCTCGGCCGCCCCGGGCTTACGCCTCAACGGGGCCTTCCGCCACAATGCCAAAAAACCGGCGGGTAAGCGGCGAGGAGAGCCTTTAACGACGGTCGCGACCTAAGTTTAGGGTTAAACGACTAAGAGCTTAACCGGGGGTTGGCCTAAAGGAGGCTCGGGCCAAGGGTCGTCGCCTTTGGCGAGCCGCGCGCAAATCAAGGTTAGCAGAATTAAAAACAGAATAATAATGGCGAGTAACAATTTTTTATTCGATTCCCTAATAAATTTAAGTTTCGGGTACAGGACTTTGACTATCTGGCCAATGGCCTCCAGGTCCGAGGCGAACAGGGAGGCGAATGGCTCCTCGCTCCCAAAGATCCGGCCTAAGGCGGTCAAAAGATCCATGGCCCGCTCGGGCCGCCCGTAGCGGTGACATAGGCTTAAGGCCAGGGCCCGAGCCATTAAGGCCACTTTCTGGACGGCCTGATCGTCTTTGTCTTTCGGGGAGATGTCGCCTAACAGGGCCTGGAGCTCCTCAATTTTGGGGCTAACCGCCGAGAAATCCGATTTTTCCTCTAGGTCGCTCCCGATTTCCCGGATTTTTTCCAGGATGACGGCCAGGATCCTATTGAGGAAATCGGCCTTGAATTGGGTATTGTCCCGCTCGCGTTGGGCTTTGGCCAGCTGGTCGAGGAAGATTTTGTCCTTTTCCGCCCGCTCGGAGACGTCCTCCGACTCGGCGAAGACCTCGCGAAGCAGCTCGGTTAGGCTCTGGGCCACTGGCAACAGGCCTTTGGCGTTATAAGCGTAAAAGGCCAGCTCCCGGATCTTCATAGCCATGACCTGGCTGTCGGGATGCTTTTGGCTTTGGCTTTTGGCCAGGATTTGAAAGGGTTGGGCCATGGCGTCCCAGCGCTTGGTGGATTTGATCAGCTTTTCCAGGGTCGGGTGGATCAGGGCCGCGTTCTGGCCTTCCACGGGCTCTTTTGGGGAGTCTAAAATGGAATGGAGGGCGAAAATACAGTCGTAAACCTCCGTCGCCCGGGCCGCTAAGGGGGTTTTGACTTCTTTAGCGAAGCTATCCATGATTTCGGCCACCAAGGGCGGGGCCGGTTTTTCCCCAAGGTTGGTGGCTTTTTCGACGAGGCCGCGGACGAGCCCCAGCCGGGCCGGCGGCGATAGGCCCGCCAGCTGGGCTAAGGTCTGGGACAGAAAATAGGCCTGGCGGGCCTTGACCTCTAACTTGACCTGCTTTTCTTGGACCGCTGGCCAGCCGGCTTGGGCCCGGGCTTGGCTAATCGTTTCGAGGATTTGGTCCGGGTCGATTTCCGCCGAGGCGGCGGCTAAGGCCAAGATGATATCCGTGAGCCGCCCGTCGCCTTGAGCCAAGGCCGCCGTCAAAAGATTGGCTTTGGAAAGGGGCGGCAGGCCCTGGAGCTCTAGAAGGCTTTCTGGGGATTTTTTTAGGGCCAAAAGAGCGTTGGGCTGGTCTTCGGGCTTTAAGTCGGCTAGCCAGGCCACCTCGGCCGCGAGGCGATGGCGAGGGGAGTTCAGGTTGGCCATGATCTGCGAGATAGTCTTATAATTTAAGGAGATGGACTTTACTTCGACCCGCTCGGCCAGCTTGGCCGAGTCGTCCCAGATGGAGGCTCCCAGAAGGTAGAAGGGGTTTTCGAAAAGATCCATAAAAAGTTGGCCTCTTCCTTGCTACGACCCATTGTGGCCTAGCCGCCGTCAACCGCTAGCTAAGGGAAGCTCCTTTAGGCGGGACCAGGAGGGCGACGGCCTGAGTCGGACTTTTGGGGGCCTCAAGGGCCATCTTGGGATTTAGCTGGCCAGGGGCTATAATTGACATATTTTTATAACCCATATTGGGCCTTAAGGCAAACCCGCTTTTGGCCCCATGTGGGCCCTTTAGAGCCGCCTCAGCCCTAAAGGGAAATGGCCGCGGCCAAAAACTCGCCCCGACTCTCTTGGCCGTCCCCGGCCCGCCGGCCCCAACTTGGGGCCAGAAAGGGCCGTTGGCCCTTTCTGGCCAGGGCCGCCGGCCCTTGGCTTCTTTGGCCTTACGGCCGCCCCGCCTTAGGGCGGCTGGCCACGGCGCCAGGCTAGCCTTAATTCCGGCTAGCGATGGAGAAAAGCGATGGGCGTAGAATTATTTTTGGCTTGCGCGTTCATTTTTGGGCTCATCCGCTTATTCGCGTTTCTGACCCCGGCCATGCCTTTGTGGCTTTTTCTGTCTTTCGACCTGGTCTTCGCCGCCCCCATCGCCTTGGTCGCCATCCACGCCGCGGCGGTCCGGCGCACCCGTCTGGCCCACACCTTCTCGGACTCGGGCGTGGTTCACGGGATTCTGGCCCATGGCTTTTTCCGCAATATTTTCATTTTTTTCTTTAGCGTCCTGATCTCCTTCGCCCTTTTAATCAACCTAGCCCTGGTCAGAGGCGAGGACTGGATTTGGGTCGGCCTGGCTTTCCCGGTCTTTTTCCTGGCCCGAGCCTTGGTCCCCAAGTTCTTGGTCCGGGAGTCGGTGGCCTGGCTGCGGCCAGCCAGGCTTAATTTCTGGTCCCTTGGCCTGGCCCCGGTCATTATTGGAGCGGCCAGGTTCGGGTATTTTACGCTGTTTGGCGAAGGCCCGGATCTGCTAGCGGCGGGGGAGGCCCCTTTCGTCCACTCAAACTCGGCTTTTTTGAAAATGGCCGGGGAATGGGCGGCCATGTTCGGGACCTGGGGCCAGAGATCCTTACGCCTGGCCCAGGACTTTTTTCGGCCCTTGGGGCCCTTGTTTCAGACTTTAAACAGTTTTTGCCTTTATGGGGGGTTCTTGTCTCTTTTGGCTTGCTTGACCTTGCCGGCTGGGGAGTGGCGGCGGGGCTTTTCCCCGCCGGTGGAGACGGAGTCGCCGCCAAAGCTTTCCACCCAAGCCACCGTGGCTTACTCGGCCTTTTTGGCCATTTTTTTGGTCATGGTCATGATCCCTTTGGCCGGCTGGCTGGAAACCAACGCCGCCGGGCCCAAAGGGGCGGCCTTGCAAGAGACCCGGGTCAAGCTTAGCGACCGAGGCGACCAAGTCTTTTTGTTCTTGGAGGGGCATTACTACGACCCTAAGGCCGCCGAGGAGATCAAAAGGATTTCCGAGGCCCTTTTAGGCCACATTAAGGTCGACCGCGAGGCCCTCATGGCCCAGGCCAACCTGCTCTTTAACCAGTACCGGGACAACGTGGACCGCTACTTAGACTGGTACTACAGCCTAAGGGGCGAGTACGCCAGACTCTATAAGGTCATTAGGGGCAGCGCGGCCGGGGCCGAGAGATACATGGCCGAGAAGATGGTCGAGCTAATTGGCTATAACGTGGACGCGGGCCCATTCATGGCCGGGGCAGCCCGGCTCGAGGAAAAAATGGCCGCCTTTAAGGGGCGGCTGGAAGCCATGGCCCAAAGGATCCTGCCCCATTACGAGGTTCCGGCCGCCTTGGCCGCCAAGGCCAAAATCCAGTCCATCACCATGGAAAGCTTAGTCTTCTCCGTGGCTCCGGTCGAGACCATCTCCTTTGGCAAAAGAATCGGCTTAAGCGGAGTGGCCGGCCTGTCCAGCGGGGCGGTGGCCATGGTTTTAGTGGCCAAGATCGGCCAGAAAGCCATCTTTAAAATGGCCGCCGGGGCCTTAGCCAAGATGGCCGCCTCTAAGGGCGTGACCGCCGCCGGGGGCCTGGCCGCCGGGGCCGGGGTCGGCAGCGTCGTCCCTGGGGCTGGCACGGCCGTGGGAGCGGGGGTCGGGTTTTTGGTGGGGGCCGCGGTCGGTTTAGTCGTGGAAAAAGTGATTTTAAACGTCGAGGAGATGGTCAATCGAGCCGAGTTTAAGCTGGAGATCTTAAAAGCCATCCAGTCCCAGCGGCTGGAAGTCTTAAACTCCTTAAGGTCGGCGATCCCCGAGGAGCGGCCCGTGGAAGCCGCCCCGAAGCCCTGACCGATTAAGGCGCGGCGGCGGCCTTAAGGCTATCGAGACGGGGTCATTGGCGGAGGATTCGCTTAAAGGCCGCGTTTAATAACGCGCGTCCATTTGGGCGCGCCCCTTCTTTACGATTGATTTCGTCCTTGACCGACTCGGCTTAAGGCGCCGCGTCGCTCGAAAGCCAAGAAGACGGGAAGACGGGATTCGTTCTTCGTTTTTCATCGGTTGTATGATACAATAATTAAACCGAAATTCGGATTTTTTTCAAGCTAAATGAGCCAAATTTTTTTCTAGCTTTTAAATTTCGCGGCGAATTCAATCCTGACGCCATCGCGAAAACCCCCCTTTTTGAAAAAGGGAGAAGGATCGACCAGAACTTTTTAAGGCCTTCTGGAGAAAAATTTTAGCCTAAAAACTCGGATCGCGAGATCGAGATTGGCGCCCA
>JAITIH010000163.1 GCA_031279525.1 Deltaproteobacteria bacterium
CCCTTGGATTAGTTTGGACCCACCGCTGCCCTTTCGGGCGGAATTGGTCGACGGCGGCCAGGCCTTAAGGATCTGGGCTCCCTTTAGCCGCGACCGGGAAGTGAAGGTGACTTTAGCCAAGGGTTTGAAGTCCGCTAAGGGGGTCTTGACCGAGCCGGCCGAGTTCGTGGCCAGGTTCGAGGGCCTGCCCCAGAGCCGCCTGGCCTTCGCCGGCCAGGGCCGCTACTTAAGCCCCAAAAAAGACCTCTACGTCCGGGTGGTCGGCCGGGAGGCGGACTTCGTCCGGGTGCAGGCCTGGCGGGTTTACGAAAACAACCTCCCCGCCCTTTTAAACCTAAGCCCCATTTTGGGCCAGCGGCTAAAAGCCCAGGCCGGGCTCCAAATGGCCAAGAGCGTGGCCGACTTCGAGGCCTCGTTGGCCGGATTGGCCGGCCAAAGCTTCGAGCGTCTTTTGGATTTGGGGGAGCTGTTGCCGACCAAAGGCGGAGCCTACGTCGTTAAGGCCACCCCGATTTGCGTTTTAGACGACGGGAAGAGAGCCGCCATCCAAACCGCCTCGGGCCTCTACGAATACGCCGACCCCTCTTACCAGAGCCCTTATTTCGACTACCAAGACTACGAGAGGAGCCCCCAAAGGTACTTGCCGGTCGTGATCACCGACATTGGCCTGTCGGCCCGGGTCGGGCCGGGGCAGTTTAGGGTCTGGGCCACCAGCTTGGCCACGGCCGACAGCTTGCCCGGGGTGGCCGTCAAATTTTACGATAAAGCCAATCAGGTCGTCTTCGCCGGGGTCACCGGCCGCGAGGGGACTTTGTGGGCCAACGTCGACGCCAAGGAAGTGGCCTTTCTCACCGCCGAAAAGGGCGGGGATTTGACCTACCTTCTTTTGGGCGACCATGAAAAGGAGGCCTACGAGCAAGGCTTTTCCCAAGACGACGAGGACGACCATTACGGCGATGGCCAAAACGGTCCCGCCTTTAACCGCTGGCTAGACTCCGGCTCCGGCTACCTGCCCGCCGACCGGGGCCCGGGCCGGCCTTTTCTCGCCCAAGGCTACGAGGCCTTCCTTTTTCTGCCTAGGGACGTGTTTAAACCCGGAGAGAAATTTGGAGCCAAGGCTTTGGTCCGGGACAAAAAGCTTAACCCGCCCAAAGAGACGTTCCCTTTATTGTGGCGAGTCGTGGACGCCAACGGCCGGGCCGTCGACGAGGGCCGGGCCGAGGTCGGCCCCAATGGGTCCTTGGACTTTACGGCGACTTTGCCTTTCTCGATCCGGGTCGGGCCGGCTGAGGCCATCCTTTCGGTCCCCGGCCAAGGCGAGCTGGCCAGGGCCGCCTTCGCCGTCGAGGACTTCCAGCCGCCGCGCCTGGCCATCTCCCTAGACCCCAAAGCCTCGGCCTACCACGGCCCCGCCCCGGACATTGAGGCCGAGGCCCAGGCCGCGTATCTTTTTGGGGCGGCGGGCGAGGGGCTGGATTGGGAGGCCACGGTCCGGGCCACAACCGGGACCTTCGAGGCCCCGGGCTTTTTAGGCTTCGACTTTCGGGGGCCCAAAGCCCAGCCTTACGCCGCCTTGGTCCGGGAAATCGAGGGAGCCTTAGGCCCAGACGGTCGGGCGACCTTGGCCTTTAAGCTGGACCGCGGCTCGGACTACCTGCCCAATTTAGTCGATTTAGCCATTAACTTTCAGGTCAAAGCCGACAGCGGCCGCTGGGAGGGGCTAAGAAAAGTCGTCCCTTGGTTCCCTAGGCCCTATCTAATCGGCTTTAAGGCCCCGGACCAAGCCCAGGTTGGGGCCGAGGCCGTCTGGGCCGTGGCCGCGGTCGACGGCCAGGGCCAGCCGGCCGATCTGCCGAGCTTAAGCGTGGCCGTGTCCCAGGTCCGGCCCCGCCACTACACCGAGGTCCGCTACGGCCGAGTCTATCGCCAGACGACCGAGGAGCTGATCCCGGTCTTTTCGGCCGAGGTCCCCTTAGCCGAGGGTTTGGCCACGGCGGCTTTCACCCCAGCCGTGGCCGGGACTTACGAGATCTCGGTGACCGCGCCGGGCGGCTCGGAGGTCTTTAGCCGCCGGATCGAGGCGACCGGCCTGGCCCCGGCCGGGGCCCCGGCGGCTTTGGCCAGCCCTTTGGGCGACCGGGTGACTTTGACCCTGGACAAGGCCAGCTACCGGCCCGGGGAGACGGCCACCGTGGCCATTGAGACTCCATTTCCGGGCAACTTGTGGCTGACCTTGGAGACGGACGAGATCTTGTGGTCTAGGATCGTCAAGGCCCCAGGCCAGCCTTTCGTCATGAAAGTCCCGGTGCCGGCGGATCTAGCCGCCAACGCCCAACTGACCGCCGCCCTGGCCCGGCCGGTGGGGCCGAAGGAGACCGCCTTTCTAGCCCAGGGCCGGGTCAGCCTGGAAAAGGACCGCTCCTTAGACCGCCTTAACGTCGCGGTCGAGGCCGGCGAGGCCAAGCCGGACGGCGAGCTTAGGGTGGCCATCCGCCTGACCGACGGCCAAGGTCGCCCGACGGCTGGGGAGGCCACGGTGGCCCTGGTCGACGAGGGGATCTTGTCCTTAACCGGCTACCGGGTCCCCAACCCCGGGGACTACTTTGGCCAGAGCCGGAGCCTAATAAGCCATTTTTACGATTTGCGCGACCTGCTGTTGCCGGTGGAGGAAAAAGTTTGGCCCTTTTTGGCCCCGGGCGGCGGGGACGAGCGGAGCGGCTTGTTCTCGCCCTTCCAAAGGCGCCAAGAGCTTTTGAGCCTGTTTCTACCCACCGTGGCCATTGGCCCGAGCGGCCAGGGGGAGGCGGTCCTGAAGATCCCCGAGTACAGCGGCAGAGGCCGCCTGACGGTCGTGGCCGCCCGAGGCCCCAAATTCGGCCTGACCGAAGAGACCGTGGCCATCGCCCGCGACTTGACCGTGGAGCCGGCCTTGCCCTTGGCCGTGGCCCCTGGGGACTCCTTCGCGACTCAAGTTAGGGTCTACTTGGCCCCCGAGGCCGAGGCCGGGCTGGCCGAGCTAAGCGTAGAGCTAACGGGCCCATTGAGCCTATTGGAGGGGGAGGGCTTTAGCTCAGGCGACGGGAAATTGGTCTTAGACCTAAAGCCCGGCGAGAGCCGGCTTTTAGACTTAAAGCTATTGGCCGCCCCGGCCAGGCCGGGGGCCGACTCGGTCGGCCCGGCCGAGTTGGCCGTGGTCGCCTCCTTTCAAGGCGAGACTTTTAGTCAGTTGGCCGCCACCGTGGTTAGGCCACCCTTTCCCCGAGTTTCCCGGACGCTTTTCGGGGCCCTGGCCGGCGGCGAGGAGAGCCTGGAACTACCGATCAATGGTCTCTTACCCGGTACGGTCTCCGCCTCTTTGGCCCTGGCCGCCGGGCCCTGGGCCTCGGCCAACCGGGCGGCGGAGTATTTAAGCGAGTACCCTTACGGTTGCCTAGAGCAGACCGTCTCTCGGGCCTGGGGTTTTTTGAGCGCCCCGGAGTTGGGCGCCTTGACCCCTACCCAGGCCACGGCGGCTAAGGAGGGCCTTTCTTGGGCCGTCAAAAGGCTGGCCACCATGCAGGCCGTCCAGGGGGGCCTGGCCTTTTGGCCCAATCAGGGCGACGTTTACGAGTGGGGCACCGCCTACGCGGCCCACTTCCTGACCGAGGCCAAAAACGTCGTCGAACTGCCCGATGGCCTTTTGGCGGACGCCTTAGGCTATCTCCGGAATTACCTGTCTAGCCAGCCTAGGCCCGGCCAGGAGCGCTACGCCTTGGCCACCAAGGCCTACGCCCTTTACGTCCTGGCCTTAAACGAGGACTACCAGGCGGGCTGGGTCAACGCCTTAAAGGAGCGGGCCCAGGGACTGACCGCCGCGGCCGGGATCCACTTGGCCGCCGCCGAGAGCCTGTCTCTTGGTTCCTCTTCGCCCTTATTCGAGCGCGAGCGGGCCCCGGCCCCCCTCTCCGTTCCGGACTTAGGCCTCTTGCGCTCCACTTTCGACAGCCCGGCTCGCGACGACGCCCTAGCCTTAATGGCCTGGGCCTCGGTCGACCCCTTGGCCCCCCGGACCCGGGATTTGGCCGCCAAAGTGGCCCAGGAAGGGGCCCAAGGCCACTGGTCCAACACCCAAGAAAACGCCCAGGCCTTGTGGGGCCTGGCTAGCTACCTAAAAAGGTCTCGGGCCGCCAACCCCTTTTTGGCCACAGTTAAAACCGCCGAAGGAGTAACCTTGGCCACGCTCTCGGACCAGGGGCAAACCGCCCTGACCGGCCCGGAGCTCGTGGCCGCTTTAAAAGGGCCTTTGGCCTTAAACGTAAGCGGCCCGGGCCGGCCTTGGTACAGCGCGGTGGTGGCCGGCGTCCCGGTCCAGGCCCCGGCCCCGACGGCCAACGGGCTGGAGCTTCATAAGACCTGGATCCTCGGCGACGAGAAAGTTAGTCTGTCCGACCCGGGCGAGCCCCCCGAGGTCACGGTTTGGCGCGGTTGGAAGATCGACGTCGAGATTCGCCTGTCCGCCCCGGAGCCATTGCAGAATGTGGCCATAGTCGACCTCGTCCCAGGGGGGCTGGAGGTCGTTAACTCCCGCTTGGCTGACGAAGGCGAGGAACCCCCGGCCGTAGCCGAGCTCCGCGAAGACCGCCTGGTCATGATCGTTCCGGAGTTAGGCCCACAGGGGGTAACCTTAAAATACGCCTTAAGGGCCGTGACCGCCGGGGACTTCGTCCTGCCCCCGACCGTCGCCGAGGCCATGTACCAGCCGGACAAGCAAGCCATAACCCCCACCGGGGGGCTTAAGGTCTTGAATAGGTCGGCGGCGGAGATGGGGACCGAGAGGGAGGTCGAGGCGGAGATGGAGACCGAGATAGAGAAAGAGGTGGAGGCTGAGGCGGCGACGGAGGCTAAGGCGACCTCGACCGTCGAGCCGGCGGCGGAGCCGACGCAAACCCCGACTGAGGCG
>JAITIH010000222.1 GCA_031279525.1 Deltaproteobacteria bacterium
AATCTCGTGAATCGCGCTAAGGGAATATAAAATAGCGTCAAATGGATTGTCTTTTTTCCTCGTCTCAATGTACATAGTCGCCGCCATCCTATCAGGCGTTTTGGACCATAAACCATTTAATGGGAACATAACGTATCGTCTAAAAAATGTCAGGAAAAATTGTTTTTTTCTTGGAAACAAGATTTTTTCTAAATTCCAAAACACAATGTATTTTCAATGTCTTAAAAAATGAGCTCTGGGAACTTCTGATTAACGGCTTGCCCGTTTATTTAATCCGGGCAACCCCTAAAATCATTAAAGCCGTGCCCAAAAATTGGATGGGCATGATGGTTTCGCCCAAGACGAAAACGCCCATAAAAAGAGTGGCGGCCGGGCCAATCATGCTTAAGGTGGCCGCCCGCGGGGCCCCGATCATGGCCAGCCCAGAGGAGAGGGCGTAGATAGGGACGACCGTGGAAAAGGAAGCCATGAGCAAGATCAGCCAATAGGCTCCCAATGGCTGAGCCAGGGCCGAAAGAGGTTTGACCGCCAGGAAGTGGGCGAAGACGCAGAGGCTGGCCGTCGCAAACATTAAAGAGACGAAAAAGTTGATGGATCTACCCTGGAAAAAGCGGTCCACCCCCACCAGGTAGAAAGCGTAGAGCAGGGCCGAGAGGAAGACGTAAGCCACCCCCAACAGGAAATTGGCTTGCGGTCGCCCGAGATTGGGGGCCATCATCAGAAATAGGCCAAAATAGCAGATGGCGAGAGAAGCCTTGGTCGGCCTAGAGACCGGGACCTTGGAAATAAATGAATCTATGGCCACGACCAGGGTGGGGTAAAGAAAGAGGATCATGCGCCCGAGGTTCGCGTCGACGTAAAAAAGGCCCAAAAAATCCAGGTAAGAAGAGACGTAATAACCGCCGCCGCCCATAAGGAAGACTAGGGCCCACTCTTTTTTCGTCAGATCCAGGGTCCAGCGTCGGCGGGCCAGGTTGACGACGAGGATTGCCCCGAAAAAGGCTCCGGCCATCACGACGCGGATGGTCAAGAGGGTCAGGGGGTCCAGGCCGTAGCGATAGACGAGTTTGGTGAGGATGGTTTTGCCGGCGAAGCCAATGGCGGCCAAGAGAACCAGAAAAGAACCTAACTTCCGATTTTGGTCGTGGAACATAGCCGGGGCGCAGCCTTTTGAAGGTCGGGTAAAAAGGCCTCCGGTTTATAGCGGCCAGCCAAAAGTTAAACCCCTATGAGCCTGGGGACCGGCCCATAGGGGGGAGTGGATTTTAGTTCGACTATTTTAATTGGGTTCGCGGAATTATTCTATGGCTATCTTTTGGTCCCCTTAGGGCTTAAGCCTTAATGGAAGAAATTTTTAGGCCCTATTTAGGCCGCCGGCGCCCCAAAAGGCCAAAAAAAGGCTTTTGGGGGCGGGGGAAAAAACGGCTTTATTCGACGGTTACCGTCTGGCCGGCCCCTAGGCCAAAGTTTTCGGGGGCGTACATTTCTTCGACCTTAGGGCCTGGGACGACGTAGGACCCAGGGGTGGCCGCCCGGACCAGATAGGAATACTCGTAGACCCCGGGCTGGACGTAGGGCCCGGAAGCTAAGACCCGGTCCGGCCAGAATTCCTCGTGGACGAACCACGGGCCCTGGTAGGTCTCGCCGAAGCTGTTTAAGTGAGACATCAAGGTCAAATTGGAGTCTTTCAGGCTAAAGTTAATGGGCTCGAACCCGGCTGGGACGCGATCTTCCAGCATGAGGTCGTGGCGGGCCGTCGAGGTCATGAACGTGATCGTGACCTTGACCACCTGGCCGCGGCGGAAAGAGGTTTGGCCCGGCTTTTGGGGCTCGGGGTTGACGACCTCGTAGGTTCGCATGACGGTCAGGCCATTGGCCGAGACGGGTCGCAAGTCCGGGACCAAGGGGGCCACGCTGAGCCTAAAGCTGGCCCAGGCCTGACCCGTGCCTATGGTCTCCGTCTTGACGCTGGCCAGATTAGCCAGATCCCCGATCGAGGCTTCATGGGAGACAGGCTTATCTATGAGGGACTTGAAAGTCGAGGTTGGCAGCCTTTCGTCTCCTAAAATAGGCGTGACGGCGAGGTCTGGCGGTTCGGACTCGGCGAGTCGGATATAGGCGGTCAGGGCCAATAGAGCCGTCACGTTGGCCTGGGTGGAGCCGAAATGGCCTTTTTCCCCGATCTGGGCCAGGTTTCTTATGAGCCCAGGAATCAGGGAGTTGTAGCGGGCCGTCTCGGTCAGGGTCAATAGGGTCAAGGCCGTTAGGCGCGGGCCGTCGATCCACATGGCTGGGACGCTGTTTTGACCCGAGCCGACGTTCACGAAGTTGCCGATTTGAGTCAGCAAAATCTTGAGCTGTTCGACCCGGGCTTTGCTCCGGGGGAGGGCGTTAATCCCTCGGGTCAGGCATAACGTCTCGAATAGGCTAAGTTTATCTCGCTTTATGTAAAAGCTTTCCAAGTAGCTTTCGCTATTGGTCCCGGCCCTGGCCAGGGTCGAGGCGGCGTAAGCCAATAAGCTTATTACGTTTTCCTTTTGGCTGTAGATCCCAAAGCTATCGAACTGGTTGTCGAAAAGGAGGCTATCGACGTAGAGCGCCACCTCCCTCAGCCGATCGTCAGCGGCCAGAAAGCCGTTTTTTCTGGCCTCCAAGAGAAAATCCAAGACGTAAATAGTCAAAAGTGGGTTGCGATCCGCCCAGGAGTTTTGGGAAGGCCAAAGGGCGAAGGCGCCATTTATTACGCTGGAATTGATCAAAGCCAGCTGGTCGGTCACCGTTTTATTAAGCCTCACGATCTCGGCGCTCGAAAGGTTCAGCCTGTTTCTGGCCCGCAAGAAGGCTAAGGCCCCAAAGGCCCGGGAAGTGGTCTGCTCTAAGCAGGCGTAAGGATATTTTTCCAGGTAGTCGAAGGGGGCCTTTAAAAAGACCACCAAGGAGGGGGCTATTTCCATGGTCAAGCCGCCTCGGCTTGGGTCGGGGTCAGGGCCCAAATCCAACTGGACCTCGGCGGTCCCTGGGGTCAGCTCCCGGAAGGCGGCCTGGGCGACCAGCTGGCTTAAGTAATTGACCGGTAAGCTAAATTTGGCCGCGTCTTTTTCCTCGCCCAGCTCAACCCCAAAAGTCAAATCCGCCGACCCGGCCTTAGTCGTCCGGACCCTAAAGCCAAGCTCGACGCTCTCGTCGGTCCCCACGGTCGCGGTTTTGGGCTCGATCGGGCCCACGAATTCCAAATTTTCGGCCTGGGCCACGACCTTGGCCTGGCCGGCCTGGCCAAGGTTGGACACTATGACCGAGGCCGTGAACTCGTCCCCCACCCCGGCATAGGCCGGGAGCGAGGGGCGAAGCAGGACCTTTTTCGTCGAAAGGATCTGGCTCTGGCCGGTCCCAGTCTGGCGGCCGGGCCCGGTGGCCACGGCGAAGATCTTAAAGGTGGTCAAGTTGTCGGGCAGATCGAAGGAAACTTGGGCCCGACCGTCCTGATCCAATTGGACGAAAGGCTCGAAATAGGCCAGGTTTTTAAAATTGGACCTAACTCCCCCAATTTCGTCGAAGTCCTCGAACCCTCCCCCGCCGCCAGGGGCTGTGGCGGCCTTAAGGCTCCAATTGCGGCGGCCGACCAGGCTGGAGAGGTTATTGAAAGAGGAAACCTTTAAGGGCCGCTTCTTAAAAAAGAGATTGGCCGGGAAGTAGCCCTTGTCCCCGGCCACCTGGACCAGGCCCGCGTCCACCACGGCCACGGCCACCTCGCCCTGGGCCGGCCGGCCGTCGGGGCTCGCGACCGTCAAATCTAAAGAGACTTTCTGGCCTGGCCGATACTCGGCCCGGTCGGGCTTGACCTCGACCGTCAGAAGGTCTGGGTTCCCAGCCACGGCGAGGTTTAAGTAACCTTTACGCCAAGTGGGCTTGCCCAAGTCGACCTGGTTTTCCACCGGCTGATCGGCCAAGCGTCCCCGAGTCAGAACGACCGAGACGTAGACGTTAGGCCTGTCGTCGGCCTGGATGGGAATCTTTAGGACCGGGCTCTGGCCGTCCAGTTGGAAGGTCTCGACCCGTCGGATCCCGTCTCTTTCCACGGTCAGGAGCCCTAAGCCCGACTGGAAGGGGCTTTGGACCAGGATTTTGGCGATATCGCCGGGCTGGTAGATGGTTTTGTCCGGAATCATGGTCAACGAGTCGGAGGAGCTAAAGTTCCAGCCCACCGGGCCTGGGCCAAAGACGTAAAGGCCCACGGCGGCCTGGTTGACCCGACCCTTGGCGTCCTTAATTTTGGCCAGAACCCAGTATTGGCCGGGTTTAGGCGGGGTAAAGGCGAAATCGACCGGGGCCGCTCCGGAGGTTACGGTTTGGGTGTCGAGCTTTTCGTCCGTTTTTTTGGACTGGTAGCCATAGGAGCCGCCCACTTCCCGTCGCCGGACCGTCTGATAGGATCGGCGATAGAAGTCTATCTCGACGGTTTGGTCGGGCTTAATTTGGCCGTCCGGGTCGACCACGGCCAGCTCAAAGGCGGTCGGGGAGCCGGACTGGCTTAAGGAATTCCTGGCCTTCAAAGCCACGTAGAGGTCAGCCGGGTGGGCCAGGAAAGAGGCCCAGGAGCTCGCGGACCGTTGGTCCACGCCCGTGGCCTCGACGAAGACCGTGAAAGTCCGCGGCCGGGGGGCGGCCTCGGCCGGGACGGTTAGGTCGAAGCTAAGCCGGCCGTTTTGGTCGAATTTAGCCTCGCCGGAGAGGACTACGGCCGAAGGCCGCTGACAGTCGTCGCATTCCTCGTCGGTTGGGGAAAAAGGGTCCTGGGCGGAAAAGCCGGGGAGAGAGGGAAAAGCCAGGTCGGAGGCCGTTTCGGCCGAAACCATGTAAGAGGTCTTGGCCCCGGCTAAGGGGGAGCCGAAATGGTATTTCCCCGTGACCCCAATGGCCGCCTTTTGGCCGGAAAAGGCCGGCTTTAAGGGGTCGAAGGCCAGTTCGAAGGCCGGGGCCCGGAAGTGTTGGACCGTGAAGCCCCCTATGGCGACCATTTTGTTCGGATTTAATTCGTAGCTATACCTCAGCTGGCCAGGCTCCTGTGGGGGGAGGCCTGTGAGCAGGGCGACCTGGTAGCGACCCAAGGCCGGTTTGGCGCCTATATCCAGCTCTAGGTAAAAAGTCCCCCACTTAGTGATCGGGGCGTCGACGATCTTCATGAGGGACGTGTTGGGGTAGAAAATAGCGAGTTTAGCCTCGACCCCGGTTAGGGGGGAGGTCGTTTCTCCGTCCACCAAACGGCTAATCCCCTTTAGACGGATGGTCTCGCCGGGTTTGTAGATGGGCTGGGCCGACAAAAGCCAGTTTAAGGAGGCGGTCGAGGCCGGGGCCGGTTTAAAGTCGTCGTAATCGATCCCGTCAAAATAATAGGGCAGGAAGTCGTAGCGCTCGCCTAGGTTCCAGACGCCTAATTGGCCGTCGTGGCGGGCGGCCAGATAGAAAAAGTTGAGCGACTGGTAAGAGGAGCTTATTTCTTCTTGGATTTCCAAGGGAGCTAAGCGGGACAACTCGGCCAGGCCCGGGGTCTGGGCCAGGCCCAGCTCGTCGGTCTGGCCGCTCCAGTAGACCTTTTGGCCGGGCCCGTGAATTTCAAGCTCGACTCCGGCCAAAGGTCGGTCCGCGGCCAATTCGCTAACCCAGATTAGGCCGTCGTTTAGGCCAATCTTGGAGGTCAGGCTAAAGTTGGCGATGGAGGTCAGGGAATGCTCGGAGCCGTCGACGATTAATAAAAGCGTCTGGCCCAGGGCCTTGGGCCCAAAGAGCTTGGCCAGGTCGACGGCCATTGTTTGGGGGCCGACCTTCGCCCCGTCGACCGGGGTCAAGACGGTCTTCTTGGCTGGCCCGTAACTTTTGGCCAAAGATTTAAATAAGTCGGCCCGATCTTTGGCGGAGAGATACTTCTCCGTCAGGCGGCGGTGAAACTCGACGGTTTGGCTGGCGTCCAAGGCGTAGCCTAAGACGGGGACCGAGTCCCGATTGGCCACGGTCACTGGGACGTAGGGTTTAGAGGAAGGCTCCAAAAAGCGGTAGCCCCTAGTCGTCTCCACCGAAGAGGGATAGGCCGTAGTCTGGAAATAAAATGTTTGGTCAGCGGCCAGGGCCTGGCCATAGACGTCCTTGATCCCGGCCTTGATTGTCGCCTTATATTTGGTCAGGCCTTTTTGGGTGGCCCAGAAGTAGACGCTCTTTTCGGCCCGGTCGGCCTGGTAATAGCCTTCGCCAAGGCTCTCTTTAAGAGCGGCCAGGCCCGGGTAGGGCGGGTCGAACTCAATAAAGGGCAAAACGTCGCCCAGTTTAATCGGGGTGGTAAACTCCAAGGCCAGAAAGAAGGCCGGGTTTTTAAAGCAAGGCTCGCTCGCGCTCTGGCCGCAAGGCTTAGGGGGGCAGGCCTCCTCTCCATCGCATTCGTACTTAAGGGCGACCCCTAAAGGCCCGGGGCTCTGGCCGTCCAGAATCGCCAACGTCGAGCCTAAGGTTTCTGGCCCGGCTTGGGAGACGAGGCCCGGGGCGGCCGTCAGGGCGAAATTGGCCAGGAAGGGCAAAGGCTCTTTGGACTCGACCTCGGCCTCCCAAAAAGTCTGGTCGTCGTAGCGTTCCTTTTGGCGCTCACGCCAAACGGCCGCGACCTGGGTCTCCTGGCCGTCTGGCCCAACGACCGCGAAGGAGGTCTTCTCGTTTAAGGAGGCCAAGTCCAAGGGCTGATTGAAGGCGACCTTGTAGTTTGGCCGAAAACCTTTCTCGGGCTCATTTGGCGACAATTCGTCGAACGCGAGGGCCTGGATGGCCGGGAGGGCGATGGAGATCGAGGCGCCCTCGGCCAGCTCGGTCCCGACGAGGGACTTTAAGCCAGCCTTGACCTTGGCCGTTAGGTTTAAGCTCCCGGTTAAAGGCTTTTCCGGGACGAAAGCCAAAACGTACTCGTTGAGCCACCGCGTCTGGCCCGGGATGGTCGGCGTTAGCTCCAAGGCCCCAGCCGGGACCTTGTCGTATTGGCCTAAAGGAATCATTGGCTGGTTAAAGGCCACGATAACCTGGCTTAGGGACTGGACCTGGCCGGAGGGCTGAAATTGGAGAATTCGCAGTTCTTGGTCCGAAACGGGCGGGAAGGCCTCAAGGCCAAGTTCCGGCTGGTTAGGGCTAGGGCTTGGGCTTTCGCCCTGGGGAGCCTTGGGGGGCGGGGCGGGGGCTTTTTCCGACTCGCCGCAGGCGGAGAAGGAAGCCAGGGTTAGGGCGAGGGCGACGATGGCTAGGTGGCGAAGGATTTTTGGCATAGCTATTTCCCCAAAGACGAAGAAGCTAAAAAGCTAATAACTAATCATATAAAATGCTAAATTAATAATAAAAAAAATAAAAAGAAAAGTCAACATTTTTGCGCGAGTCGTAAAATTGGTCAGTACGTTCGTTTTTTATTTTCGGGGGAAAAATTTTGGTCCTGAAAAAGTCCTTAAAAATCTAGGCGATTTTTACTGAACGGCCGTTAGTCCTAAATTTTCACAATTTTTTTGAGGCAAAAATGTTAAGATAAAGTGTTGAATTTAATTGAAAATTTTAAAAACCCCAGAAATTCCTTAAGTTCCTCAATTTTTTCTCTTGACTTCTTTTAGGCTAGGGCTTAAAAAATAATTAACAGCCAATCTATTTGGCTGAAAAAAATAGGGGGCCCTTGACATTCGGCGAGGGCGACTTATTTTTATGTTAAGACAAACGGAGGTTAGATTCGTTTCGCCTTTGTTGGTTCTTACGGCCAGTCTCAACTGGCCAGTGGCTTCTGAACTTTCCCGTCAGTCAGTGGCTGACGTGGCGGGAAGCGGAAAAGTTAAGCTTTTCCGAATCCAACTCGGCCTTTAACGGCGTTAGACTGAAAGGACGAGAGGATTAGGAGCCAAATCCCCCTTCAGCCTAGGGCTGAATTATCCCATCAAAACTCTGCGTATATATCCAGTCAGCGACGTATGGGGTTTACTCCATAACCTGCCACATAAACAGCGACCGTCAGCGCCTGGCGGTCGCTGTCTCCGTTTTAGCAGTGCGACCGTTAGTTTCTCTAGGCTAGTCGGGCTTTACAGAGACCCAAAGGCCTTGGGTGGGGGTCAATTAGCCCCAAGGCCGCCCTAAGCCTGGCTCATAAGCCCCTCTTAACGGGGGCCCGAGGCCGGGATTGGCTCTCCGTTGAAAATTGATGGCGCGATTAAGTCGGGTAAGGTCCGTTTTAGGGGTCGATTAAAGGCTCAATGGAATAATGACGGCTTCGCAAAAAGTCCGGAAAATGAAAACCCGGGAAATAACCTCTTGAAATTATTAAAAGATTTTTCCAACGATTCCTGAAAACAGGGGTTTTTGCGAGACCATCAATAATGAGTCTAAATTTTAAAATTCACCCCGGCGAGATTAGGCTGGCGAGCCGCTCAGGGAGCGGCCATGGCCCAGTCGCTAAACTTAGCCAAATGGGGATTGCGGAAAGGATTAGATCCTAATGGGTGGGATTGATTTGGCCAGGCCTGGCGCCGCATGGCTAAAGGCCAACGAATTGGGGCGATCCCTTAGGAAAGTCGCCCTAGGGCGACCTTGCCGTTAAACGCGACAAAATCGCTAGGTCGCGACCGGGGAAGGATAGATTCAGGTTAGGGGCCGGAGCTCAATGGGGGGCCTTGAAAGGCGTTGGAAATCGCTATATTTATATTTACAAACAAACAGATAAATTAATTAAATAATTACCTAAAAGGCGTTATAATATTAATTACTTTGCCAATAATAAACAAATTAGATGTTGAAACTATATATGGCTTATATTTTCGGTTATATAAATCTATAATATAAATATTTCTATCGTTATCTATAGATAAAAAGCTAACTATAAATTTTGAGCGATTTTGTAGATTTACTGTCAAATATATATCGCTATTATGAATAGTTTTTTGCAATTGATCGACAATTAGAATACTTTTATTGCAAATTAAAGGATCCATTTGGTGCCCAACTAATTTAAAAGCAAAAAGATTGTCTAGGTTTTTTTTAGAAAATTGAGAGGAATGGAACATAACAGGTGATAGATTTTGATCTTTATCAACTATAATACGATTATTATCATCTAAAGACAGTTTATTTGTAAAATTAATAATATAAAATACTTTTTTGGTTACTTTTAGGTTGTCTACGTATGGTTGAATACTATCTTGGGGATTTAAGCCGCATAAAATATCTCGCCCAATATCTAAAAAAAGTGCATAATCATGATCTTTATATCCTAAATTGGCCGCTATTTGTCTTTTCGTTTTGTCAGTGCCAGACCGCCTCTCATTAAGCAAGTCGCCTAAGTACCCGCTCGACACCCCCACTCTCTGCGCGAAACTGAAAAGGCTGCCGTCTTTCTGGTAAAAATAATTAAGGGCGGAGGTGAATAATTTATCGTGTTTTTTCATGTAGTCGTCCTTATTAAATACGATTTGTTGTATTTTAATGTAATAAATTTATAGCAATAAAATATATAATTAATAAACAACTAACAAACATAAAAAAATAATAAATAAGAGCGATATAATACTGATATCAAGAAAAAGAATTAATTTTGTAATATTTTTTGAAGTAAGCCAGATAATAGATTATAAATTCATCGATATTAAGATATAATACAAGGCGATTCAATTTTTTGGGGGTCCGCTAATGTTCGGCAATTCATATATCTACAATCATACCAGAGAATTTTTTAAT
>JAITIH010000275.1 GCA_031279525.1 Deltaproteobacteria bacterium
CTTGACGGCGAGGCGGTAGGTCCCGACCTCAGCCTGATAGGAAGGGCTGACGTCCAAGGTGACCGAGCGGCTCTGGCTCTTGGGCACCTGGATGGAGGAGATCTGCTTTTCCTCGTAACCGGGCTTAAAGGAGGCTTCCCAGCCTTGGGGGGCGTCGGCGATGAGGTTAACCAGGGCGTCCTCGGCGGAGTTATTGCGGATGTCCAGGGAAAAAGCGAAGCGGCCGTCGCTGGGCCCGCTGATTTCCGGGTAAGAGGTGGTCACGGCCACGGCCTGGGGGCTTTTCTGGCGGTTGGCCACCCTAAGCTTAGTCTGGCTCTCCAAGGTTTTTCCCCCGGCTCGGCTAGTGACCTTAAACGCCAGGTCGTACTCGCCTTCGGGGATTAGGTCCTGGCCCTCGGGCGGCCAGGCCAGGAGGTTAAGGGAGGCCCTTTCCTCGCCGGCCAAATATATACCCGTGAAGGCTGAGTTGAAGCGGGAAATCTCCGTGGTCCAGCCCTCGGGGGCGGACGTAATCTCAAAATCGTAAACGTCCCCCTTAAACCCCGTGTTTTGCAGGGTAATCTCTAGGCTAACCTCGCCGTCGGGGCTCAGGGTCTGCCCGGAGTAGGTGAACGCGGCCGAAAAATCGTAGGCCAGGGTTATCGGAGGCATCTGAGCCCAGGCCGGCCTTAAGCCTAAGCCAAGAAGGAGGAAGCTAAAAGCCCAAAAAAAAACCGAGACCTTTTTCATAACCAAAGTAAAACCTCCACGAATTTAGCCTATAGTAGCACATAATAAAGGATGCGGCCAAATGGTTCGCCGCCCTTACGCCGAAAACTATGGCTTTTTTTCCCTCTGGCGTGGCCATTTGGCCATAGTTGGTCCACCAATTCCGCCTAAAAAACGGCGCAACCCAAACGCTAAACCGCCATTCGTTTTTTCAAAAAACGAACGGTAGTTTAGTTAGTATGAAAATTAAGAAGGGGATATATTGAAGACAAAAAGAAAGAGGACAATTTTACTAAAAATTAATATTTTTAAGCGCCCGCGCGCTATTTAAGTCGCCGAATGTCGAAAAACTAATAAGCAGCCACCTTTTCCTCGGGGTCATTGGCCAATCCAAAAACCTCGTCCCGGCGCTGTTGACAGACCAGGGCGTTTCGATTGTGACAAGCTGAACTGTTATCGGCCGCGGTTTCATACCAACAACATTGGTCCGCCCAGTGGCAGCTGGGGTTAGCGTTCAGTTTAACTTCTTTTTGCGTGTAGATATTGATGGCCATGCTCCACCTCTAGAGGCCGTCGTGGCCCTAAGGCCAGACTTCGAGATCCTTCGTTACGCCAACCCGTCCTTTCGTCGGGATGGTTTTCGAAATTTTATGTAAGCAAAAAATGGGCCAACTTCAAGAGCTTTTCGGGGCCCTAAAAAGATACGGTCCCCCCGACAAAGTTTCCTGGTTGGCCAGATGAGGGTTTAGAGACCTTAAATCCCGGTAATCGCATTTATGTCGCTCGGCCAGGCTAAGCCACGTCTCGGGTTCCTTAAAGAAGACGGTCGTCTCCTCAAAATTAAGGGGGAGATACAAACCTGAAGGGGTCCGATCCTCTAGCCCCCACCGCCCGGCCTCGCCCAAAACGGCTTTGATGGCCGCGATCCTATATACGTAACGCTCGGTTTCCCTTGGCAACCTAAGCTGAAAATAATCGTTAAAGCCCTGCTGGCTAATGGCTTTGGCTATCCTGGCCTCGCCGGCGTTGTAGGCGGCCAAGGCCAGGGGCCAGTCGCCGAACTTTTGCCGTAAAAACTTTAAGTACCTTAGGCCCGCCCCCATGACCGGCTCGGGCAAGAGCCGCTGGTCCTCCAGCTTGTTGACCTTAAGGCCGTAACGCCTAGCCGTGGTGGGTATGAACTGCCAGACGCCCGCCGCCCCGGCCGGGGAAAAAACCAAAGGCCTTAAATCGCTCTCGGCCACGGCCAGGTACTTCAGGTCGTCGGGGAGGCCGCTGGCCTTTAAGGCCGCCTCCATGGCCGGGAAATAGCGCTTGGCCCGTCTCTGCCACAACCTAACTTGGGCCGAGTGGTTGACGGCCAGCAAAAACTCGGCCTCCAGCCTTTCTCGGACCGCCGGCGACTCCAGGGGCAACGACTCCCCGCACAGCGTCATGGACGCGGGCGGCTCAAAGTCGGCCTTTAATACCCCTGGCTCGCCTAAAAACTTCTCGGCTTCGGCGTCCACCCACGGCTTGGTCGTCAAGGCTCCGCCACAGCCGTTGGAGCCAAGGGAGGCCAAAAGGACCGGAATCATCGCGATTATAAAGAAACGAGCTCGCATTGAACCTTGTCGCTTTTGGTCACAAATCTCCCCTTAAGGACTCGCGAAAGCGAGAAAAATTTTTGAGGGATTTTTAGTTTCCGTAAAATATAAACCATGGAAAAATTTAAATCAAGCGTTTTTGGGGAAAACGAAAGTTTTTTTTCGGCCCCCGGAATTAACCTCACGAATTCAACGTTAAAAAATATAATATCGACTAAATAGTCTGTTTTAAATACGTATGGTCGTCTTTTAATAAAGAAGCTTAGCCGCCTGTGGGGGCCTGCTGAGCTCAATTGATACTAATGAATTTTGGCCTAAACTACCCGCCGCCTGGTTAAAACCGGGCCCGCGGCCTAGAAGGTCAGGACCGGCCCTGGCCCGCCTTAAGCCAAAGGGCCCCCATTTTTTGGGGGGCGCTAGCCCATAGCCCTTGGCCTAAGAGCCCCTTTTTGGCGACTCCCTTTAGGCCTAAAGCGCGGCCAGGATTTCTTGACTAGCGTTTCTTAACTTTAGGGTTTTTGGCCAAGGCTTAGGCTTTTGGCCTTGGTTTATGGACCTTTGGTTCCTTAATTTGACGCGACCCGAATCGATCGCCCTCTTAATTATCTTTCGGCTGATCCTTTTAAAAAATTAAACCGCCCCAATGGCTGGAACCTGACGATTTTCTGGAGACTACTTTCTAAGTCCAGTTTAATTAACTAAAACCCATAAATATATAAACGCGTTTTGGAAATTAATCAAGAGTAAATTTAGAAGACGTCTTTTTAAAACTATATTAAACTGACGAGGATAAAGGCCGCCTAGTTAAAACCCTCCCCCCTAAGGGGGCGGGTCGCGGTTAACCAGGGATGATCGTAGGATATAAACTTTAACCCCCCGAATTTGTCGCTAACGCTACTCTCTAAGGCCTTAGGGCCAATTTCGTTGGCGGCGAAATTCGCATGATTTTAAGGGGCTAAGGCCGCCAGAAAAATTTTTTTGGGCCTGGCCCGAAAAAACCGCCTTAGGGCCTGGCCCGTCCCTTTAATTTGGGTTAGCCCCCCGCCCTCCTTTAAGCCCCTTAAGCTCCTTTAGACGATCCTGGGCGGCTTTAACCAGCTTTTCGGCCTCGCCTTTAGGGTCAGTCAGCCACTTAAAAGACCATATCCGGTAGAGGCGCCAACCTAAGCCCACTAGAACTTGATCTATTAACCGGTCGCGGTCCCGAGCCGACTTGACGCTTCGCCATTTGGGCCCGTCGCTCGCCAGACCCAGGACGTAACCGCCCGGCCAGTCTGGGTGGCTAACGGCCAAGTCCAGGCCCTGGGCCGTGGGCCCTTCCTTTTGGTCGACGACGAAGCCTTCGGCCGTTAAGGCCTGGCTGGCCAAGGCCAAAAGGCCGTCCTTTTCCCCAAGCCCTTGGCCTTTTTCGGGGCCAGGCCCCTGGCCCCGGGCGGCGCAGTAGATTAGCCAGTCCCGGAGCATGGCGGCCCCTAAGTTGTCGTCGGAGGCCCTAACGTCCCCGGGCTCCATGGAGGTAAAGGTCGTCATCCGCCTTTTGGAGCGGGTGAAAAGGACGTTTAGGCGTCTTTGGCCGGCCAGGCCGTTAATGGGCCCAAACCTGTTGGCCACCGGGCCCCCCTTCTCCTCGGGCCCGTAGACCGTCCCAATGAAAATGACGTCCCGCTCGTCGCCCTGGACGCTTTCCAGGTTCTTGACGAAAAAGCTCTCGAGCCCCTCATTCTCGATTTCCCACTTGGCCACGTAAGCGGCCACGGCCGGGTCCCGGTCGCGGGCGATCTCCATTTGGTCCTTTAAAAGCTCCATCTGCTTTTGGTTCATGGTCACAAGGCCCAGCGACAGCCCCGGCGACTCTTTCATGAAGGCCGCGGCCGCCCGGGCCATGGCCTCGGCCTCGATGGGGTTGACGCCGCCGCGATAGAGCCCGCCCGCCTTAACTAAGCTCACCCCCAGGCCCCGGGCCCCGACCGAGGGGAAGACCTTAAGCTCTCCGCCGTAAACGCGCTCGTTGGAAAACTGGATTAGGCTTTCGTGACGGGAGCGGTAGTGCCAGCGCAACCGCCGCCCGGGCCGAAAAACTTTATTGGCCAGCTCCAAGATGGACTCGTCGCCCACCCCCCGCTCTTCTTCCTCCTCCTCTTCCTCGCCCTCGCTTTGGGCCAGCTTCCGGAAAAAGTTGGTCGGGGGCAGCTGGTTGGCGTCGCCCACCACCATGACGTTCCGGCAGCGAGCCAAAGCCCCTAAGGCGCTCTCCGGGGTCATCTGGGAAGCCTCGTCGACGACGCCTAAGTCGAAAGCGACCTCCCCGGCCGGAAGATAGGCGGAGACGGCCATGGGGCTCATCATCCAGCAGGGCTTTAAGGCCCGAAGGGCCTGCCCGGCCCTTCGGGCCAACTCCCTAATAGGGGCGTGGCGGCGCTTTTTGGCCAACTCGTGGTTAAGGAAACCCATCTCGGTCAGCTCGGCCACTGGCCCTCGGGCCACCCCTTTTGGGGCCACGGCTAGGCCCTGACTTAACTGGCTCTTTAACTCCCGGCGGTAGGCCGCCATGGCGGCCAGGTCGGTGGCGGCCAGATCCTCGCGCAAGCGGTCCAGCTCGTCCCCGGCGAATTTCGCTAGAGCCGGGCCGCGTTCCTGGTAAACCCCTTTGGCCAGGGCCCGAAAGACGGCCGCCTCCAGGACCGGGGCCAGGCCCCCTGGCGGCGGACCGTTGGCCTCGACCTCTTGGGCCGCCCAACCGAAGCCCAATTCGCTTAAGCGGCTTTTCCGGTCGGCCAGGGCGAGCTGGGCTAACAGCCCTTGGCGGTCCTGGGCCAACTCCCTTAAGATCGCCTCGGCCTGGACCCAGTCCGGCGGGCTGGCCGCCCCGGCCGGGCCGCTAGCCCCCTCGGTTCCCTTGGCCCCACTGGCCACCTTGGCTCCCTCGGCCCCCTTGGCCCCGCCGGCCCAATAGCCCCAACCCGTGGCCGCGGTCAGGGCGGACAAGGCCTGGGTGGCCGCCTCCTTACGGCCAAAATATAGGTCCAAGGCCGCCAAAGTCGCCCCGAGCCCGCCTGGTTGGGCCAGGGAGCGGGCGGCCAGGGCCGTGAACCGCGGGTCGGACCGCAAAAAGGCCAGGCAAGACGACTCTTGGGGGGTCGGCGCGGCCGCTGGGGAGACCAAAGGCCGGGGCAAGGCCGATAGCCCCGGGCTCTCGGCCACAAAATCCTCCAACTCCCGCCGGCGGGCTAAGGCCTCGGCCACCCGGCCTAGGCCCTTAAGCGTCAAGTCGGCCCCCGGCTTTAAGGCGGCCCCGAGTTCCTCTATCTGGGCCAAAACGGCTCGGCCTTCGGCCAGCTTGGCCTCGAACTTA
>JAITIH010000299.1 GCA_031279525.1 Deltaproteobacteria bacterium
GCCTCCCTAACGAACTTGGCCGTTATCCCACGGAACTGATCAATATTAAGCGTCCGCGAAACCTGTCAAAGATTTCCGTTCGTCAGCCGCTGGATCGACGCTCTGCTCCTGAGATGTCAAATTAAGTATAGTCTCAATAAGGATGCCGATGTAAAAAGTCTCTCCCCAACCCCACAGAGAGGGAGCAGTGGCCAGTTCAGCCAACTGTATAAAACTAAAATAATATAAATATTCATTGTACTATATATTATAGCAATTATTAGCGCATGTAAATTAACTGTCTTGTTATGATAATATGCTATTATAATCTAAATATCATAATTTTTAGTAAAAAATAACATCCTGAAAAACGCGTCCTGTATCTTCCGCCCGCGCGAAGTCCACTTCTGGCCAAAAATCGAAAAAAAATCCCCCAGACGAAAAAAATAAAAAAATTTTTTCCATTTCCTCGATTTTTTCCCCGCCGGTATCCACAATATATTGGGCATCGACTTCTACATATTGTATCTCATTTTAGTCGAAAATATAATTTCATATGACAAAATATAACTTGCCAACAAATCCTTCCATAAATCATGGATCTTAATCTTACATCTCCCGGGATTGAGGCTTAGCATTATCTCAAGCAAGCCCTGGATCTCGCATCTAGGACTTTGATAGCAACCCCTAACGTCGGCCTTGAGCCGAACTTAGGCCAGTCAGGCCAAAAGGGGAGAGTCAATCAGGGCTCGCGGGAATCAAGACAGATTATGTCAAGCTTTATAAAAAGACTCCCTTGCCCGCGCGACGGCCTTAATCGACTTATTTCCCCTTTTTGGCCTCTGGCCAGGAAAAAATTGGAAAAGACGCGAAAAACGCCACTCCATTCTCCCTTCGGCCATTTTTCGGCGCTCCCTATCTTAATGGTTATGGCGCCTTAGCCCAACGTAGAGCCAAGGTTTTTTGGCTTTCGCCAACACTAAAAAAACCTCAAGTTTTTTTTTAAGGAAGTTCATGCCGCACGACAACATCCTTCAAAACGCCATCCCCCACCTGGCGACTTTATGGGGGGCGTTAAGAACCGGGTTCATGGTTTTAGGGCTAGGCCTTATGGTTTGGTCGCTTTGTCGGATGGCTTACGCCTCCCGCGACCGCGGCGTGGGCCGGGCCTGGGCGGCCCTTATCGTGGGGGCCATATTTCTGAACGCCCCCGCTTTTCTTGACGCCTTAAGCCAGACGTTTCTCGCCCAGAACTCCACGCAGGCCCTCACTTATCAACCCCCGGCCTCAGAGGGCCAGGCCTACGTCCAATTCGCCGTATTCCTCACGGCCATAGTCGGTCTGATCGGCCTGGGCCGTGGACTATGGCTTTTGAAAGACTCAGGACGAAATCAAGGGTTCATGGCCAGAGGCCTCATTCATATAGTTGGCGGAATCCTCTGCGTCAATCTGGTGGAAACCATTAGACTCATCGCCCAGGCCCTGGGCGGAGGCCTACCGGAAGCGGTAAGGGCCATTTTCGGATAACCGGCTTTTTAGCCAATCTCGGAGGTTAATCTTGTTTTTATTTAACGACGCTAAAGCCGCTGGCCGTCGCCTGGCCCCGACTTGGCCCAGGCTCCTGGGAAAAATAGCCCAAAAAGGTTGGTTCGCCCTATGGCTCTTACTGGTCGCCCCGCGCCAGGCCCTGGCCCAGAGCTTGGGCAACCTTGGCCAGAACGTGGCCCAGAACCTCACTGGGGTGGCTAAGGCCATCCAGATGTTCGGGTTTTTGGCTGGCCTAACTTTGGTGGTGATGGGCCTTATGGAGTTCTACCATATGAATAGGCGCCCCGACGCCACCCTGCCCGGGGCTTTAACCAAGTGCGCCATTGGGGCGGCTCTCTTGGCGGTGGACGCCCTTATCTCCTCTTTCTCCACCACGATTTTCGGCGGAGATAAATCCGGCGGTCATCTGAGCACATTAGGCCTTTAACCGCGACTTTACTCTTAGAGGCTTTTGGAGCCCAACGACCCGGCTTCTTTAAGCGCGGCCAACCCTACTTTAGGAAAGCGAACTTATGAAAACGAACGAACCCCTCGCCCGCAAGGTTAAGCCTAAGGGCGAAAAAGCCGGCCAGCCTAATCCCGAGGCGGCGGCCATGAGCGCCGGCGTAAAAACCGCCCGGCCCGTCCCGCCTAAAGCCGCGCCGCGAGCCAAGAAAACGGGCGACTCAGCCGCCAAAAAGGCCATCTCGCCCAAAGTCGCCGTCGCCCAAAAGACTCTTTCGCCCATCGACGAGCCTAGCCTTATGGCCCTTCTTTCCTACGACGCGGTCGACTTAAGCGACGACCTTACTCTCAAAGGCGCCCAAGCCATCGACCCGGCCAGCGAGAGCTCTATGGGCGACGGCCCCATAATAAACGACCCTTGCCTCGAAAACCAGCCCCTAAAGGAGTCCAAAGGCGACTTTTCGGCTATCGATCGCCCAAAAGACCATAGCCTTTCCATCGAGGGCTCAAAGGGGGACGGCCCGACGATCGGGGATTTTAAGGGCGATAGCCCCCTGTCCGAGGCCTTTGGAGCCGTAAACCCGCCAATCGAAGGCTCCTTGGGAGACGAGAAGGCGACCGGCGAGACCCAAAGTTACGACCCGACGATCCAAGTCGCCCAAATCGACAATCTCGCAATCGACGTCGCCAAGGCCATGGCTTTCGTCAGCGGCGAGTCGCCTTACCTCATCGAAATCAACCCCGACGGCCCAGAGGAGGGCGGACGATTAAATGGCGGCCAGAAAGTCGCGGCCATTGACCGTCGAGATCTTTCGCGGCCCTTAGGGATCGGGCGCCAACCCGCGGGTCATGGCCCCTCCTTAGCCCAGGCCGCCTATCGGCCCTTAGGCGCCCTAAGCGACCTAGATGGCGCGGGCGCGGCTTTTAAGGCGGAATTTGCGGCCGACGACTTCGTTTGGCTTGACCATGGCGAGGGCGAGCCAACTTTCGAGGCCAAGGCCCAAGGCGAGAGCTTCGCCCCGGGGCTTTCGGAGTCCTTAGTGGCGATGGCTCGCGAAGAGGCCGCCATGTTTCTCAATGGCGAGAGGCCAAAGACCCGTCTTCCCGCCAATAAGTTTACCCACCGCTTAGTTTCCTCGGAACTGGAAGGCCAGGCCCCACTTAGCCCCGACTTTGGCTCAAATCGGCCCGACGTTAGCCAATGGCCTTCGCCCACCCTCCCAAGTTCCAATCTAAGCCTATGTCCCGCCGCCTTAGCCTTAAGGGGAGAGCCGAAGGACGCCCCTTTAGGCCCTACCGCCAATACGCCCCGCCCCGGCGACGCCGGGGCGGGGCCCGCCTCCGCGGACGAGGCGCCCTTGGGGGGAAGCTTAAAAAAGCCCCCAAAGGCCGATCCTTCCATTGACGCGGAGTTTACGTCCTTCGCCACCCAGTCGCTTAAATGGTTCCTGCTCCAAAATAAGTTAATTTTCCGGCTGTCTTTAGCCTTAGCCTTAAGCTTGCTTTTTATGGCCGGTTTATGCTGTTGCCTCGCTTTCTTCAAGCCCGAGCCTCGTTACTACTGGGTCACGAACGACCTTCGAATAATGGAGATGGCCCCCCTAAACGGGCCGCCGCTCAACGACTCGGTTTTAGTCAACTTCGCCGCCCAGACTCTAAGGGAGGCCTTGTCCTTAGATTACCTCCATTGGCGAAAGACGCTGGATGGCCTTAAGGAAAACTTTACCGAAAAGGCCCTGGCCGAGTTCGTCGACTCCTTAAAGGCCGAGGGGCACATAAAAAAGATCGAGGAAGAAAAACTCGTCTTAAGCTGCGATCTAGCCGGGGCCCCGGTC
>JAITIH010000350.1 GCA_031279525.1 Deltaproteobacteria bacterium
GGCCTCAACGTCATGGCCCTCGGCCTCGGCCCACTGCCCGGTGGCCGCGGCCAGCCAGGCCGCGAAAAGGCGGATCTCCGGATCGTTGGGATTCAGTTCGATGGCCTTGGTCACGAAGACCGCGGCCTCGTCGACCCGGCCGGAGCGGCTTAAGAGCTTGGCCAACTCCATTTTTAAGTAATAGGAGTCCCCCTCGGCCAGGCTCACCGCCTTCCGCATGGACCCCACGGCCGCCTCGTCCCGCCTTTCCAGCTCCTCGTACTGGGACCTTAAAAAAAAGTAATAGCTCTGAGAGAGGGGGCTGTCTTGGATTAATTGGGGCCTAACGCAGCCAGGCCACGCGCCCGCCCCCACAATCATACCCAAGCCAAAGCCGACCCAAAGCAAAACCTTAAAGCACGTCCGCATATATTATTCCAGAACCCCGCGTCTCGCGGGAATCGTCATTTATGAGAAAACTTCCAAAGAAGACAACTCCGGCAGCTCTTTCAAGAGGTAAGAGGAGATGGTCTTCTTCAGCCTCTCCTCCAGTTGCCGCACCCTCTCCCGACTGACCCCGAACTCCTCGCCGACTTCCTGCAAAGTCACCGGCTCCTCGGCCAAAAGCCTCTTGTCCAGAATCGTCAGTTCCCTGGCCGACAGGGTATTCCGGAAGCTGGCCAGCTTATGGCTAACCATTTTCCTAATCTGGGCGTCGGCTAGAACGCTGTCGACTCCCCTATCGTTGCTGGGCAAAAGGCTAATCTGGGTCTGGTCCGAGTCGGGCCCCACCGGGGCGTCCAAGGAGACTTCCCGGCCGGCGGCCATGCGGATGTTCATTTCCTTAACGTCGCCCTCGGAGACCCCTAGCCTTTCGGCCAGGATGCCGTAGCCAGGATCGAGTCCCTCCCTTTGGATTTTTTCCTGCTCTTTTTTTAAGTTGTAAAAGAGCTTGCGCTGGGCCTGGGTGGTGCCGACCTTGACCAGCCGCCAGTTGTCCATGATGTACTTTAAAATATAGGCTTTAATCCAATAGGCGGCGTAGTAGCTAAACTTCACCCCCTTGGACATGTCGTATTTTTTAAGGGCTTGCAAAAGGCCCAAGTTGCCTTCCTGGATCAGGTCTTGGAGGTTGTTAAGCCAGTGGCTCTGAAACTCCATGGCTATCTTGACCACCAGACGCAGATTGCCGGTCACGAGGCGCTGGGCCGCGTCTTGGTCGCCGGTGCGCTTGTAGCTCTTTAAAAGCTCGGCCTCCTCCTCTTTGGACAAAAGCTTAAAGCGCTTGACCTCGGACAGGTAAACTTTCAGCGAGTCGGTGGGCCGAGTCGACGGCGGCTGGGCCAGCGGGCGCTGAACGGGCGGCGGGGCCGGGCGCCGGGGGACCGGAACCGGGGCCGGGCGCCGGGGGACCGGAACCGGGGCCGCGGGCCTTTCCGTCACGGCCAAAGTCGTCTGGTCTGGCCATCGTCGCTCTAAATCGCCCATGGATAGCGCCTATCCTCCAAAATCTAAAAACTTCGCCAAAACTTAACGCCAGGCCTTTCGCCTTCCCAAAACGGTAAAGCCAGTTCCCATAAGGAACCGGCCCGCGCCGCCGGTTTGGCCTTAAAACCCCTTCCTAAGGGATTCGCCGCCAAATGTCGAGGCGTTAGGCGCTAATCGCCGCCGACCCAGCCACTCTCAATCTATCAAAATAAGGCTTGATTAAAAAATTTCTGCGATTGAGTAGAGATAAAAGATATAGTTAAATCTAATATTATTATAAAACATTAGATAGCAAACTATTGATTAACGTTAGCCATAAGATATTAATTCAAACATGCGTTATTTTACGAAACAGATCTATAAAACTGCCAAAACCTAAAAATTTGCGCTTGGCGAACCTTCCGACCCTAATAAATCAGATTGATTTTATCATAAGGCCAGGCCCTTGTTAAGAAGAAAGATCGCCCCGCCCCAAGGCCCGCGAATGGGCCGAAAGAAAAACGCCTTTTGGCCCAAAAAACTTCAAGCCCTCGCCAAAAAAGCCGCTTTTTGGATCGCCATTTAGGCCCGCCTCTGGCCGACCCGCCAAGGCTTTAGGCCCCACGGCCGCTTTCCCCGTAGTAGGCCCCGCGAGCCTGCCCTTGGCCCCTGGCTTTGGTGAGCGGCCGTCCTCTACCGAGGTCAAAGAGGGACCTGGCCGCGGGCCGAGGCGGCTAGGCGGCCCCAAGGCCGCCTTTAGGGCTTAGGGCCTTAAGGCTCGCCTAAGGGTCAGCCCTCGGTCGACCCAAAATGGAGTCGACTAACCCAAATCCCCCGCCAGGCCGTTCGGCCTATAAATAATGGTTACCCTCTCGCGCCTTGGCCTTAAAGGCCAGGGGGCCAACTTGGCCCTTTGGCATTGGCCTGGATTTAGGGCCGCCTTTTGGCCCCGCCTCTTGGCAAGGCCCAGGGCTCGCCCTAAGCCACTAGGCGCGCCTGGCCTTTGGCCCAACCTCGCCTCTTCCCTTGGCTAAGCCTCATATTAAATTTTAAGTCTGGCTAAATCTAAAGTTAAGATTTAAAAAAATTAAATTTTTTAAAAAAAACGTTAAAGTTCTTTTCCATGATTCCGATAAGATATTTGAAGAAAGTTTGAGGCCCCTCAAACATCGTCGGGCGAAAAGGAGTCAGGAGGCGCGTTATGGGAATCGTCATTAATCACAACATGCCGGCGCTTTTCGCCGCCAACGCGCTAGACCGCAGCTACGGGCGGTTGGCCTTAAACACCCAGCGCCTTTCCACTGGCCTTAGAATCGTCTCGGCGTCCGACGACCCGGCCGGCTACGGCATCCGGGAAGTGATGCGCACCGAGCTTCAGGTCAACCAGCAGGGGATGCGGAACGTGGCCGACGCCATCAGCCTCATCGAGACCGCCGAAGGGGCCATGTCCATTATCGACGAGAAGCTGCTTCGCATGAAAGAATTGGCCGAGCAGGCGGCCACCGGCACATACACCACGCTCCAGCGAGAAATCATCAACTCCGAGTATCAGGCCATGGCCGCGGAGATCGACCGCATCGCCAACGCCACTGAGTTTAACGGGGTCAAACTCCTAGACGGCTCGGCCAACCTTAACCACCATGGCCAAGGCTTTAAGGTCCACTTCGGGCTTGAGGACAACAAAGCCGAGGACTATTATTTCATAAAGGTTTGCGATTTGAGGGCCACCGCCTCCACCGGCCTTAGGATCGCCGGCGACGCCAAGAACGACATTTGGAGCACGACCCCCTTCACCGGCGGCCAGGGGCCGGACGGCTGCTGCGGCGGCGGCGTCCCCAGCCTCTCTCAGGCCGTCTCGGGTTGGACTGAGGGCCAGATCTTCAGTTACGGCTACAACTGGGACTTGGGCGAGCCCAACGACGAGAGCCTCTCCAAAGGCCGCTACGTGGCCGGGGCCTATCAAATTGGGGCCAACGCCACCTTAGGCCAGCTGGTCAATCAGGTCAACCAGGGGACCCAGTCCCGGGTGCGGATCGACATTAAGAACGACGCCGACGCCAACTACCTGGTTGGCGGCAGCGCTAGCCAGAACGTCACCAGGATTTGCCTGGGCGACGAGATCTACTACCTCGGCAGCTACTCCATGGCCGTCAGCGCCTGCCAAGGCGAGGCCTCGGCCTACCAGTTCGTCAGCATCAGCGCCCACGCCAGCGCCCAGGCCAGCTTCCAGCTTTCGGCCTACAACAGCGTGGCCGTGCCCTTGGTCAGAGCCATCAACGCCGAGAGCGACTCGTTTTGGGCCAAGCTTGAGACGACCCAGTATCGTTCCGGCTACACCACCATTTACGTCTTTAACCAACAAGGCGGCGACCACGACGACCTGACCGGCAGCGACCAGAGCCTAGGGGCCGCCATGGACCAAGTCGCGGGCTTGTCCTCGGCCATTATGTGGTACAACGACGAGACCGAGACGGAAGGGACCGTCGGGGCCAACTTTGGGAACGGCGGCGAGTTCTGGGGGGTTATGCGGGCCGAGCCCACCGCTTACGGCACCTGGGGCGTCCGCCTGGACGGCCGGGACTCCGGCGACCAAAGGGACCTGTGGATCTTAAACGCCGGCCAGAGCGACAAAGTCCCCTCCATATACGACCTGGACTTTTACTGGACCGGCGGGTCGGCTTTCGGCCACTACGCCAACGCCTCTGGCCAGTCCTGGGTCGTCGGCTTAAACCGAGAGACCTTCACCGAAGTCCAAAACGCCTCCGACGGCGACTGGGCCGGGGCCAACGTCAGGACCCAGAGCGCGGCCCAGGAGGCTCTGGACGCCCTGGACGCGGCCATTTTAAAGAAAGAGCGCTGCCGGTCCAACATGGGGGCCTACTTAAACCGGCTCCAGAACACCCTGGCCAACATGGAGGTCGAGTACGACACTCTGCAGGCCGCCGAAAGCCGAATATCCGACGTGGACATCGCCACCGAGATGACGGATTTCGTCCGCAACCAGATCCTCTCCCAGGCCGCCGTGTCCATCTTAAGCCAGGCCAACGCCCTCCCGGAAATGGCCTTAAGCTTGCTTAACGGCTAAGGCCAACGCGGAGCTTTCCCTAACCACTAAGCCAGCGGCCCTTTTAGGGCCGACGCGAGGAGACGCCATGACTACCGTCAAAGACTTTCAGGAAATTAACGCCATCGCCGGCTTACTAGCCACCGGCTTGGCCGAGGCTCCGCCGGAAGGCATGCCGGCGGACGTGGCCGAGGCCCTTAAGGCGGCGAAAAAACAGGTCGAGGATCTGCCCCAGGTCATCGACGACTTAAACCTCGCCTTTAACCGCTACCTGACCCTAAGCAGGACCGTCAAGCGGATGCAAACCTTGGCCCGCGACTCGGTTTTCTTGGGCGAAGGGCGGGAGGAAGACCAGTTCCGCCATGATTTGGAGGCCGAGTTCGCCTATTTGGCCAGCGTCGTGGCCGCCGAGGCCGGGATCCGGCACTTTCAGGGCAGCGGGCTGTCCGTCTTGACCGCTAAGTCGGCCCAGGCCGCCGCCAAGGTCTTAAGTTACCTTGACCCGGTCATGGAAAACCTGGACTACGAGATTCGCGGCCAAAAGAGCCTCATCTTGGAAGCCATCAACGAAACCGTCAACTTCATGGGCATAGTGGCCCAGTCTTACCCCGAGGCCAAAGGCGTCGAGGCCATCCGGCAAGCCTTAGGCAAGGTTAAGCTGCCAAGCGACCTTAACGACCCGGTCGTAATGACCCCGACTCTGCACTGAGGGGCCGGGCCTCATGAAAAAGCCCCACGCCTGGCTGGCCAAAAAGCCGCCCGGAGCTTTGGGCCGCCCCAAAGCCCCTCGCCGCCGAAAGGCCGTCGGGGCCCCTGACCCCCGACCGGCCCCTTCCGCCATAGACCTTGGCCTTAGGCCAAAAATCGGGTAGGAGGCGGGGTCTCCCCCGCCGTCCTCCCAACGCCACGCGTGCGTGCCGTTCGGTATACGGCGGTTCGATGATAAAGCGTTTACTTCCCACGAAGTTAGTTTTTCGCCCAAGCGACTCGTCATAACCTTGGTTAGCCAACCGCCGGTTGGTTATGACTGTGGCAAGGATTGGGCTCTTGGCTATGCGCCAATACCCTTTTCGAGCTTTGGCCCACATCCGCGCCCTCTCCTCGTCCACTCCGAATTTCCGTAGGTTCTTAAACCTGGTTTTGACCCGCATCCACCGCTTCCAGACGCGCGTTCTAAGCCGCCTTCGAATCCATCCATCCAGAGCTATGAGCCTCGTCTTTGGCTACAGTTCCCACTGCCAAGCCTGGGGCGGACATTTCACCGTCCTATTCAACGCTCATGTCAAGCGCGCAATCAAAGGCCCATAGCCGCGAATAAGTGGCTATGGGCCTTTGAAGGTTTGGCGGGCCGGGCCGCCGCGAAGGCGCTAAAGGGCGCGCTCAATCGTAGTCGTCGTAGTCGTCCCGGTCGCGGTCGCGGCTGCGGCCGCCTAAGCCAGAGAAATCCATGATCCGGTCTATAGTGGCTAAGCTAGCCATCCAGATGGACAAGAAGTCGTTTCTTTTGTTCCCGCCGCCGTCATCGTTATTGTAATAGTAGTAGCTGTCGCCGCCGCCGCCGCCGCTGCCGCCGCTGCCGCCGTCGTCGTCGCCATAGTCGTCGTAGCCGTCGTCGTAGCCGCCGTCGGAGCCGCCGCCGCCGCCGCCGCCGCCGCGGTAGCCGTAGCCGCCGGTATTGAAGTTAAAGACCGGGATGTTGAGGTAAAAGGGGCCGCCGCCGCTATCGCCATCGTCGTAGCCGCCGCTATCGCCACCGTCGTAGCCGCCGCTATCGCCATAGTCATAGCCCCCGCTATTGCCATAGTCGTCGTAGGCCGCCCTCAGTCGCGCCCGACGCGCGGCCCTCAACTCGGCCCGCTGCCGTTCCCTAAGCTCCTCTTGGCGCTCCCTGAAATCCTCCCGAGCCTGACGCCTTCTTTCAAAAGCTTCCCGCCTATCCCCAGGCCCGCCGTCGCGCCCAGGCCGCCCGTCGCGGGCCAAGCCAGGCCGACCGTCGCGATCCCGATCCCGCCCAGGCCGACCATCGCGGGCCAGGCCAGGCCGACCGTCGCGATCCCGATCCCGTCCAGGCCGGTCGTCGCGGTTGACGCCAGGGCCGGGCCGGCCGTCGCGGTTAGATCCAGGGCCAGACCGACCGCCGCGGTCTTGAAAGCCAGCCCGCTGGCTCCGCGGCGAGTTGGGGCCCTCGTCGCTCCGGGAAGTAAAAGCCGAGCGAGGCTGGCGCTCGCCTCTCGAGCCAGATTGGCCGTCGCGGCTAACGCCAGGGCGGTTTTGGCCATCGCGACTCCCGCGATCGAAGCCGGCCCTTTGAGTCCGCTGGTCGTTGGAGTCCCCGCCTTGGCGGGTTAAGCCGGGGCGATTCGGCCGCTGATTATCCTGGGAGCCCCCGGGCCGCCGAACGTCGGCCTGCTGGCTCCGGTCGGGCCGCTGGCCGCCCTGAGTGGCTTGCTGGCGGCGGTCAGGCCGCTGGCCGCCCTGAGTGGCTTGCTGACGCCGGTCGGGCCGCTGGTCGCTCTGAGTGGCCTGCTGACGCCGGTCGGGCCGCTGGTTATTCTGGGTGGGCTGGGCGGCCTGTTGCCGCTGGCCGGGCCGCTGAATTTGAGGTCTCGTGGCGGCCTGGGAGGGCGTTTGCCGCTGCCGTTGCTGCTGCTGCTGCTGTACGTTGGGCCTCGTGGCGGCCTGGGAAGGCCTTTGCCGCTGCTGCTGCTGTTGCTGCTGAACGTTGGGCCTCGTGGCGGCCTGGTTGGGCCGCTGACGCTGCTGCTGCT
>JAITIH010000140.1 GCA_031279525.1 Deltaproteobacteria bacterium
ATGGGCCAGACCTCCCAGGGCATGGTCCTGGCCGCCTCCCAGGACGGCCAGCTGGCCTTGTTGGCCCCCAATCGTCCCGTGCCCACGGGAGCGAAGATCTCCTAAGGCTCGCCCATGAAAGTCATCGTGGCCGGGGCCGGCGAAGTGGGGGTCTCCATCGCCGAAAAGATTTCCCGGGAAAAAGAGGACGTCATCGTCATCGACCAGAACCCGGAAAGGCTCTTGGCCATTGGCGACGCCATCGACGTCCAGACCATCCGCGGTTCGGCGGCCCGGCCCCAGGTCCTTAAGGACGCCGGCGTGGCCGAGGCCGACCTTTTCGTGGCCGTCACCAGCAGCGACGAGATCAATATCCTGGCCTGTCAGTTGGCCCAGATCCTGGCTCCCGAGAGCCGGCGGGCGGCCCGGGTCAGGGACTCGGAGTTTCTAAGCGAGCTAAGAGAGACCGGGGCCCTTGAGGGCCTTGGCGTCTCCCTCATCATCGACCCGACCACCTTGGTGGTGGACAATATCTTGGACTTTTTGGACATTCCCGGGGCCGGGGACGTCGTGGACGTCTCCAATGGGCGCCTAAAGCTCATTGGGCTGCGCCTACCCCGCACCCACCGCAGCGTGGGCCTAACCCTGGCCGAGGCCTTGCCCCGAGAGGACGGCTACCACATCTTAATCGCGGCCATTTACCGGAATCACGAACTTTTGATTCCCCAAGGGTCCACGGTCATGAAGGGCGGGGACCTCATGTACCTGGCGGCCACGGCCGAACACCTGCCCCAGGTCAGCGACTTTTTCGGCCTGGACTGGCGCCCGGTTAAGACGGTTTTTATCCTAGGCGGCGGGGAAGTGGGGTTGGCCTTGGCCCGGCGGCTGGAAGAGCGGGATCTTACCGTCAAGCTTTTCGAGAAAGACCCGGAAAGATCGGCCTATCTTAGCCAGGTTCTGACCAGCGCCATCGTTTTAAAAGGCGACGCCACCGACCAGAGCTTATTAGAGGAAGAGGGCATTTCCGAATGCGACGTTTTCATCGCCGTGGGCACGGACGACGAGAAAAACATGATCGCCTGCCTCATCGCCAAGCGCTTAGGGGTGCCTAGCACCATCACCCGGGTCAACCGCTACAATTACGTGCCTTTAGTCTCGGCCATCGGGCTTGAGTCTTTGGTCTCGGCCCGGGTCGCGGCCGTGTCCGCGGTCCTAAAGCACGTCCGTAAGGGTTTAGTGGTCTCGGTGGCCACCTTAAAAAGCGAGGACGCCGAGATCATCGAGGTGGAGGTCCCGGAAACGTCTCGCCTGGCCGGCCAGACTTTCGCGGCGGCTAAATTCCCGTCCGGGACTATCGTGGCGGCCCTTTTGCGCGGCCCGGAAATCGTCATCCCCAGGGGCAACACCAACATTGAGCCCGGGGACGTCTTGGTCGTGGTCACCAAATTCGAGTCCATCGGTCAACTGGCCAAGATCTTGGCCTAAAGGCCAGGGGCTTTTTAGCTTTTTTGGGGGCCTTCGCCCGGCGGGCGGCCCTTTAGCCCTACGGAATCGGGCCTTGGCCTTTTTGCGTTAACCTATAATATTAGCCCGCCTTGGGGCCAAAGCTTAGGGACGTTAGCTTAGGGATTAATTCACGTCGACCCCCAATTAGCCAAGTTTAGGGCCTTAGCCCTTGGGGGCTTTTTAGTTTTTTTGGCCATAGGGCTAGCCCTAAAAGGGAAGCTAGCCAGGCGGCCTAATAACTGGCCACCCCCAAGAAAAGGGGACGGAGAGGCCTTGATTAACGTTCCCCTCATCTGCGGGCTAACCGGCTGGGTCGTCGCTCTCTTTTCCGCGGCCTTCGTCGCGCCCTTGATCTTCTCTTTGGCCACCGACGACGGGGCGGCCCGACCCTTCGGCGTGGCCTTGGCCTTCGCCCTGTTCGTCGGGATCATGCTAATCTTTTTGGGGGGCCAGGATTCTCGACAAGAGCCTAGGTACCGCGACGGGCTGGCCGTGGTCGGCTTGTCCTGGCTGTCCATTAACGCCTTAGGGGCCTTGCCCTATTGGCTTAGCGGCCAATTGGGCTTTTGGGACGGGATTTACGAGTCGTTTTCCGGGCTGTCCAGCACCGGGGGAACGGTGATACCCGACTTAAGCCAGTTGCCCCAGGGGCTTTTGCTGTGGCGGAGCCTCACCCAGTGGCTAGGAGGCATGGGCGTCATCGTCCTCATGGTGGCCATCTTGCCCTTTTTGGGGGTGGGCGGCCAGATCATGCTGAAAAGCGAGAGTTCTGGGCCTTCCACGGAAAAATTAAGGCCCCGGGTGGCCCAGACGGCCAAGTCTCTCTGGCTCGTCTACCTGGCTTTAAGCCTTCTTTTGTTTTTTTTGTTGCTCTTGGGGGGCCTTTCGCCCTTTGACGCCGTTTGCCAGAGCCTGACCACCATCTCCACCGGGGGGTTTTCCAATTTCAACGAGTCGGTGGCCTTTCATCAGAGCTATTACGTCAAATGGGTCATCGTGGCTTTCATGTTCCTGGGCAGCCTAAGCTTCGCCATGATTTTCCAGGTCCTAAGCGGGCAGCCTAAGGCCGCCCTTAACCCCGAGGCCCTCTTTTTTCTCTTAATCGTGGCCGCGGCCACGGTTTTGGTGGCCGGCCCCCTCATGGCCAACGGCTATTACGGCCCGGGGGAGTCTTTTTTTCAGGCCATTTTCCAGGTCGTCGCGGTCATTAGCACCTCGGGCTTCACCACGGCCGACTGGGGGGAGTGGCCGGAGCTGAGCCAAGCCGTCCTTTTGGCCCTGTTCTTCGTGGGCGGCTGCTCCGGCTCCACCAGCGGGGGTTTAAAGTGCGTGCGCTGGCTGATTCTCTTTAAGAGCCTGCATCGGGCCATGCGGCGGTACATCCACCCCCGCGGGGTCTTCCCGGTTCGCTTAGGCGGGAAAGCGATCCCCGAGCCGATTTTGGAGAAAGTTTGGCTTTATTTTTTATTGTACCTGGTCACCTGGGCGACGGGGTCCTTGGTTCTTTTGTTCATGGGCCTGGATTTGAGCACCTCCCTTACGGCCGTGGCCAGCTCATTGGGCAACGTCGGCCCGGTCTTGGGGCGGTTTGGCCCAACCTCGGACCTTTCGGCCCTGCCGGGGCCGGCCAAGGGTTTTTTGAGCCTACTCATGCTCTTGGGCCGCTTAGAGTTCTATAGCGTTTTAGTCTTATTGTTTCCTGAGTTCTGGAGCCGATAAGTGGAACTTAACCCTCGCTTAAACCGCCGCCCCGACCCCGGGGACCCGGCCTATAGCCGCTTCCACCT
>JAITIH010000256.1 GCA_031279525.1 Deltaproteobacteria bacterium
CTCTCCGGCGGGGTGGACTCGACCGTGACCGCGGCCCTCATTTCCCGGGCCATCGGGTCGCGCCTTCATTGCGTTTTCGTGGACAACGGCTTATTGCGCCTAAACGAGGCCGAGGAGGTGGAAAACTCCCTTAGGGAGGCCTTTCCGGGCCTTAACCTGACCGTGGCCCACGCGGGCGAGACGTTTCTTAGCCGGCTTAAGGGCGTGGTCGACCCCGAGGAAAAAAGGCGGGTCATCGGCCGGGCCTTCATCGAAGTTTTCTCGGCCGAGGCTGAAAAGCTTGGTCCCATCGACTTTCTGGCCCAGGGGACCTTGTACCCGGACGTCATTGAGTCCATCTCCCCTCACGGCCCCGCCTCCATGATTAAAAGCCACCACAACGTCGGCGGCCTACCCGAAAACCTCCCCTTCGCCCTCATCGAGCCCTTGCGAGATCTCTTCAAAGACGAAGTCCGGGCCCTGGGGGCCGAGCTTGGGGTTCCGGACGAGCTCCTGTGGCGGCAACCCTTCCCCGGGCCGGGTCTGGCCATCCGGGTGGTCGGGGAAGTGACCGAGGAGGCTTTGGCCATCGTCAGGCAAGCCGACCGCATCGTCCGCGAGGAGCTGAAAAACAGCGACTTAGACCGCGACGTCTGGCAGGCTTTCGCCGTCTTGCTCCCGGTCAGAAGCGTGGGGGTCATGGGCGACGACCGGACCTACCATAGGGCGGTGGCCATCCGGGCGGTCACCAGCGTGGACGCCATGACCGCCGACTGGGCTCGTCTGCCCCATAGCTTATTGGCCCGCTGGTCGACTCGCCTCGTCAACGAGGTCCCGGGCCTCAATCGCGTTCTGTACGATATTTCCACGAAACCCCCTAGCACCATTGAGTGGGAATGACCCATGGCCAGACGCAACAAGGCGAAATTCATCATCATCACCGGCGGAGTCCTGTCGTCCTTGGGCAAGGGCTTAACCTCGGCCGCCTTAGGGGCGCTGCTCAAAGCCAAGGGCCTTAGGGTCTCCATGCAGAAGCTGGACCCCTACCTAAACCTGGACCCCGGGACCATGAACCCCCACCAGCACGGCGAGGTCTACGTGACCGACGACGGGGCCGAGACCGATTTGGACCTAGGCCACTACGAGCGCTTTTTAGGGGTGCCCATGACCCGCCGCTCCAGCTACACAGCCGGCCGCATCTACAGCCAAGTCTTGGCCAAGGAGCGGCGCGGGGAGTACTTAGGCGGAACGGTCCAGGTCATCCCCCACGTGACCGACGAGGTCAAAGGGGCCATCCTCTCCATGAACGAGGACGACCTGGACGTGGTCCTGGTCGAGGTCGGCGGGACGGTCGGCGACATTGAGAGCCTCCCTTTTTTGGAGGCCGTCCGCCAGCTCAAAAGCGACTTGGGTCGCAGCCACTGCCTTTTCATTCACCTCTCGTTCCTTCCTTACCTAGAAACTAGCGGGGAGCTAAAGTCCAAGCCCACCCAGCACAGCGTCAAAGAGCTAAGGTCCATCGGCATCCAGCCGGACATCATCGTCTGCCGCGGACCTATGCCCATCAGCGCCGAGTCCAAGGCCAAGATCGCCCTCTTCTGCAACGTGCCTCAAGACGCCGTCTTCACGGCCGTGGACGTCAAGAACATCTATCAGCTCCCAATTAAACTCTACGAGGAAGGTTTGGAGGTCAAGGTCTCCAAGCTCTTGGCCCTAGGCCGCAAGGAACCCGACATCACTCCCTGGCAGTCGCTGGTCGCCCGGCAGGCTAAGCTGACCAAGCGGGCGAGCGTGGCCATCGTCGGCAAATACGGCGAGCTCATGGACTCCTACAAAAGCCTTAAGGAGGCCCTAGGCCACGGGGGCCTGGCCCACGAAGCCGAGGTCGAGTTCAATTACATCAACGCCGAGGAAGTAAGGCCAGACAACGTCGGGAAGATCTTAAAGTCGGCCCAAGGGGTCCTAGTCCCCGGCGGCTTCGGCACCCGCGGCATCGAGGGCATGATCGCGGCCGTCCACCACGCCAGAACCCATAAGATTCCCTTCATGGGCATCTGCTTAGGTCTCCAGTGCGCGGTCATTGAGTTCGCCCGGGAGGTGGCCGGGCTCTCCCACGCCAACTCCGAGGAGTTTCGGCCCAAGTGCCGGGACAACGTCATCTTCCGCATGACCGGCTGGTACGACCCCAACACTGGCCTGCGGGCCCAAAGGGACCCCTCCGACGACTTAGGCGGCAGCATGCGGGTGGGCTCTTACCCCTGCAAGCTGCTCCCCAACACCAAGGCCTTCGCCGCTTACGGCACCGCTCTGATTCACGAGCGGCACCGCCACCGCTTCGAGTTTAACCCTAAGTACATAAAGCCTTTGTCCGAGGTGGGCCTGGTGGTCAGTGGCCAGGGGCCCGACGACCCCTTAGAGAACCCCGCCCTCCCTCGGCCCAAGCTGGTGGAGATTATCGAGCTGGCCGACCACCCCTGGTTCTTGGGCTGCCAATTTCACCCAGAGTTCAAGTCCAGCCCCATGACCCCCCATCCTTTGTTTAAGGCTTTCATCGGGGCGGCCTTGGGCCAAAGCGGGAAAAAGGGCTGATCGGCCCCGCCCTAGGGGGAAGAGTCTAGAAGCCGAGGGAAGGTTTGTGGCCGCCAAAGGGCTGGATTTCGGGAGAAAGGCCGTCCCGGAGAATGGCGATCTTAAGAGAATGGCCTTCTTAGGGAACGCCCTACTTAGGGAACGGCCGTCTTAGGGAACGGCCGTCTTAGAGAACGGCCGTCTTAGAGAACGGCCGTCCATAGGAACGACGGACTCAGGGGAATGGCGGACCCAGGGAGAAAGTTAGATCCCGGCGAAAAAATTTAGGCTTTAGGGACAAAGACGGATCCAAGGAGAAAGACCAAAAAGCGAGGCGCTAGTCTGGGAGCGCGGCGTTTTCCTAAAGATATTTTTAAAACCGAGTTTAAAACGTTAATTTCGGAGTAAGGCGTTAATCCTGGAGCCTTAGGTTAATCTTGGAGCTGAGAGTTAATCTTGGAGCGTGTCGCGATTCCACGCGGAAAGGCCGCTGGCCTTAGCGAAAAGCCTTGAAAAAGGCGGCGAAATTTTAATTTAACGTCTTAACAGGCGACTAAAGATTTTTCGCCACCTTTGGCATAAGGCCAATGGAAAATTATTTTGCGTCCTTGCGGCGTTTAAGGGATATTTTAAGCAATCAAAAATCCTTTGCGCCTAAAAAACACAAATTGTAATATAGACCAGATGCGTAAATTATTGACGAAAATTTATTAAAAGCCCCAATGGCTTCGCCTTAAATAGCCGCGAAAAAATTTTACCTCGTTAAAATTTGGCCAGCGAAAAAATCGCCAAAAAGCCTAACCCCCCGAATAGTATCGTAATTTCCCGGAAAAAGGCCAATCGCCGCCTTGATCGCCTTTTTTTTGCCATAATAATCCCGCGAGAGAGGCTTGTGTTTTCCTTTTAATTCATTTAAATTTATTAATGATATCGAGAAGTTGAAAGGAGATTCGTCATGGCTAAATTTATCGTTGTCGGTGGGGTGGCCGGTGGGGCCACGGCGGCGACCCGCTTGCGAAGGCTGGACGAGCGGGCCGAAATCGTTCTCTTTGAAAAGGGGGAACACATCTCTTTTGGCAATTGCGGGCTTCCTTATTACATCGGCGGGACGATTAGCGAGCGGAAAAATCTAATCAGTCAAGACCCTCAAGGCATGCGCGAGAGGTTCAACGTCGACGCGCGAGTTAACTCCGAGGTGATCTCCATCGATCGGGCGGCCAAAAAAGTCGTGGTCCGGGATCTAGTCGCCCAAAAGGAATACGAGGAGAGCTACGACAAGCTGATTTTGTCGCCGGGCGGATCGCCTTTCAAGCCCCCCGGGCCCGGGATGGACTCGCCGCGCGTTTTTACATTGCGCAATATTCCAGACGCGGATAAGATTAAGGACTATATCCGGAATAATAGCCCCAAAAGCGCGGCTATCGTCGGGGCCGGCTTCATTGGGTTAGAGCTGGCCGAAAACTTAAGGACCCTTAACCTGGAAGTCAACGTTTTCCAGCTATCGTCCCAAGTCCTCCCCATCCTGGACCAGGACATGGTCCCGGAAGTCCACCTAAGCTTAAAAAGAAACGGGATTAACCTTTTCCTCAAAAACAGCGTGGAACAAATCGCCGAAGGCCCCGACGGGCGGCTGGCTTTAAAGCTAAAAGAAGGAACCCTCGTAACGGACCTCGTCGTTTT
>JAITIH010000290.1 GCA_031279525.1 Deltaproteobacteria bacterium
GGCCTACCGGCCGGCGCGGCCACCGGCCAGATGAAGTCCAATTTTTTGGATCTTCGCCGCTCGGTTTACGTATCCGAGAGCTTAGGGCTATCTCTTGCGGCCCTAGCCGGAACCGTCCCGGCCCTTTCGCCCTTCCTTACGGCCTTAGAAAGGGTCCGGCTTAACCCGGGTCTGCCCCAAACCTCCTTAGTGGAAATCGCCCAAGCCGCCGGGGTCGACGACCAGGCGATCTTAGCCCGCTTAGCCGACCTCGACCCCTTAAACCCGGCCCCGGTCCCTAACGAGCCTCCAAGCTCCCCCGCGGCGCCGGCCGAGGAGCCAGCCGAGGAGCCCGAGCCTTTGTGGGAGCCGGGGCCCAGCCAGACCTTCCGCTCCCGCGAGGAGGTCATAGCCGCCCTGACCGACCCTAAAATCGCCAGATCGCCGGCCTTCGGGGCCATCTGGCCCGGCTCGGCCATGGCCGGCCTAAACTTAAACGGCCTTTGCTTCGCCGGCTTAGACCTAAGCGGGGCCGACCTGGCCGGGGCTAGCCTTAAAGGCGCCTCCCTTGACGGGGCCAACTGCCAAAGGGCCTCTTTCGACGGGGCTAGCCTATGCGGGTGCTCCGCCCAAAGGGCCTCTTTCGCCGGGGCCAGCTTCATTCGGGCCGATTTAAGGGGCTTGGACCTTAGCTCGACCTTATTGGCCGAGGCCGACTTAGCCGAGGCCGACCTTACCGACTCCAATCTGGAAGGGGCCATGGCCAACGGGGCCAACTTCGCCGGGGCCGCCTTGCCCCGCCGCTTAAAGGGGGCCTCCTTAATCGAGGCTCGCTTTGAGGGCCAAGACCTAAGCGAGGCCGATTTTTCCGGGGCCTTGTTGGATAGGGCCTTTTTCGAGGAGGTCGATCTTACCCGGGCCAACTTCAGCCAGGCCTCCCTCAAAGAAGCCGGCTTTTACCGATGCGCGGCCCCAAAAGCCGTCTTCCGAGCGGTCCGGGGCCAGGGCCTTCGCTTTCTGCCCGGCTGCGACTTGGATCTAGCCACCTTCCGCGGGGCCGACTTGCGGGAGGCCGTCTTCCAGGACAGCCGCCTAACCGGAGTCGACTTCGCCGCCTGCCGGGCCCTAGGGCTTCGGGCCGACTTTCAGGATCTGGCCGCGGCCAGCTTAAAGGGGGCCTATTTAAGGGAGGCTAGCTTTTTCGGCTCCAACTTAACCGGGGCCGACGTCTCCGGTTCCGACCTTTTGGGGGCGAGCCTCGGCAGCAGCGACCTTAGGGGGGCCAACCTATCCGGGGCCTCCCTCTACGGGGCCGACCTCTATCGGGTAAGGCTCGACAAAAAGACGCTTTTACAAGGGGCGGACCTTAACGACACCTGCCTAAAAATAGAAAGCGCCGGACTTTCGGCGGTGTAAGGTGACGACCACCGACCTAAGCGGCCAGGCCTCAACCGCCGCCAGCCACGCCGACTGCGCCGGCCCCGTCGGCCCCGTCGGCCCCGTCGGCGGCGGCCCAGAGAGGGAACCCAACTTAAGCGGGCCCGGCCCGGCTGGCCTTGGGGGAAGCCCTAAAGGCGGCCCCCGCGACTTTAAGGGCTTAACCCTTACGGGGGAGACCTTCGTCGGTCAAGACCTCAAAGGAGTCTCCTTTCGCGAGAGCGGCCTAATCGACTGTCACTTTAGGGAGTGCCTTTTGGACGGGGCCGACTTTAGCGGGGCCAGGCTAGAAGGGGCGAGCTTTAACGGCTGCCGCCTTTTGGGCCTGACCTTCGCCGGGGGCTCCTTAGCCGAAACCCACTTCGCCGACTCGCCCCTTTTGGGGGGCGATTTTAAAGGGGCCTTTTTCTCAAAAGCGGCCTTTTCGGCCGGCTCCCTTTGGCGAGGGGTCGACCTAAGCCAGGCCATTTTCCAGGATTTCACGGCGGAAAACCTTGTTTTGGACGACTGCGACTTGGCCGGGGCCGTGTTCTTATTGGCCAAACTAAACGGCTTAATCGTCAAAGGCTCGCGCCTTAACAACGCCGTCTTCGAGCGTCTGGCTTTGCCGGGTTTAGCGACCTTTCAAAGCGACTTTTCTCAAGCCTCTTTCGCGGGCGGCGACTTAGCGGGGGCCAAGCTGGCCGGAGCCGTCCTCGCCGAGGCCAAATTTTTAAGGGCCTCCCTTAAAGGGGCCGATCTTTCTGGGGCCCTGGCCCAAAAAGCCCTTTTTAACGAGGCCGATCTTTCTTACGCCAACTTACGGCTGATTAAGGCCGAGATGGCCGACTTCTCCAGGGCCTCGCTAGTCGAGGCCGCCCTCGACCACGGCGATTTCCGCCTGGCCAATTTTCACCGGACGAGGGGCCTACCTTGGGATCACCCCTCGGCCGACTTCAGCGGGGCCAGGCCCACTAACCCTAAGCTAGCCCGGGCGGAAGAGTTCGTCCCGAAATTGCTCGACTAAGGAAGGCCAAGATGAACCAAGCGTTTAAAATCGCCTATTTCCCCGCCCCCAACTCGGCCGAGGTTTTGGCCGTGGACGGGGCCGAGTTTCGGATCCTTTGCGGGGCCGAGATCCTTTTGGCCCGGAGGGCCTACTCATGTCTGGTCGAGCCGGTTAAAGGCGACCGGGTGATTTTCGCCGCCCACGAGAGCCAGACCTATATCCTGGCCATTTTATCTCGCCCTGAGCCGGAAGCCAGGCCGGCCGAGCTGGTCCTTCCGGCTCAGGCCGCCCTAAAAGGCGAAAGCCTCGCCCTACGCGTCTCGGCCTTGGCTTTTGAGGCCACGACCCTAACCGGCCGGACCGGCCGGGCTCACCTGTCCGGGTCGTGGCTTAAGCTTGACTTTTCTTTGGCTCACCTCGCGGCCAAAAAGGCGGTCGAGGTCTTCGACCGCCTGTGGCGGCGCTGCGGCACATTTCGCTCAGAGGCTAAAAGCTCCTCCATTAAGGCCGAGCGCCTTAGGCTAGAGGCTGAAAAATCCCTCTCCGCCCGCTCAGGCAGCCTTGATCTAAAAGCCGAGTCCTCCGTCAAAATCGACGGCCAAATCATCGAGCTGGGGTGATTAACATGTTCGCCTTAACCATCCAAAGTGGCGTGGCCATGACCACGGCCCCGGACGTTTGTAAAGTCCCGACCCCCGGCGGCCCGGTGCCCACGCCCTTCGTCAACGTCATCCAGCTGCCCATGGCCAACCCAAGCACGGTCTGCAAAAAGGTCTTTATTTGCAACTCGCCGGCCTTAACCGTCAAGACCAAGTTTTTGCTGTCCAGCGGCGACGAGCCCGGGGTTTTGGGCGGGGTCATCTCCTCTAAGTTCATCGGCCCGGGGGAGTTTTTTCCCATGGGCAGCTCCAAGGTCAACTTCGAGGGCAACAAGGCCGTCTTTTTGACCTCCCAGACCAAGCACAACGGCTCGGCCAACTTTAACGCCCCTGGCCAAGTCACGGCGCCTAGCCAGACCAAGGTCATCGTGGCCAAATGAGCCCCTTTTCCGACGTCGGCCCGGCCGACCCCGCCGCCCTGGCCACGGCCGAAGGCGTAGAGCCCAAAAGCCCTTGGGCCGCCTTTGATCTGACGCCCATGGAAAAAACCGGCTTAGCTCGCTTAGCCCAGTGGCTGGGAAAATCCGCGGGCGACCCCGCGGGCGGCCCCGCGGGCCGGCCCATCGGGCCGGCCCTGATCGACGGCTTAATAGGCCAGGTCGATAAAGCCATCGCGGATTGGCTAAACGCGATTATAAAGGCCCCGGCCTTTAAGAGCTTAGAAAGAATCTGGCGCTCCTTGGATTTTCTGGTCAGCCGGGTCGACTTTCGGGAAAACGTCCGGATCGAAATCTTAAACGTCAGCCAAAAGGACCTTTTGGAGGACTTTTTAGACAGCCCGGAGATCGGCAAATCCGGCCTGTATCGCTTAGCTTACGTCGCCGAGTACGGCCAGTTCGGCGGCCAGCCCATCGGGGCCGTCGTCTGCGACTACGAGATCGAGAACTCCCCAGAGGACTACCGCTTATTGGCCTTCGCGGCCGAGGTGGGGGCGGCCGTCCACGCGCCCTTTCTGTTTTCGGTGGGGCCTAAGTTCTTTGGGGCCCGGCGGTTCGCCGATCTTGACCAAATCCGGGATCTGACCGAGGTTTTCCGGCAAAAGCCCCACGCCCGCTGGCGGGCTTTGCGCGAGTCGGAAAACTCCCGCTACCTGGCCCTGGCTTGGCCTAGCTTTTTATTAAGGCGGCCCTACGATCCGGAGTCGACCTTTTCCTTAAACTTCGAGGAAAAAACCGAAGTTGAGTCCGACTACCTTTGGGGCTCGGCCGCCTTCGCCCTGGCTTTGGCCATGGCCGACAGCTTCGCCAAGTACCGTTGGTGCGTCAACGTGGTCGGCGAGAGCGGGGGCGGCTTAATTGAGGGGCTTTGCGCGGCCCAGGTCCCGGCCTTAGGGCGCGGGGGCCTTAAGCCCTCATTAAGGTTTTTAGCCTCGGAAAGCCGCGAGAGCGCCCTAGCCGAGGAAGGCATAATCACCCTTATGGCCCTTAAAGAGCCCGGGTCGGCCGTCTTTCTTTCGGCCAACTCGGCCCTTAGGGCCAGGCGGTTTACGACCTCAGAAGGCGGGGCTCAGGCCTCCCTTAGCCATCGCCTCTCCACGCAATTGCCCTACATGATGATCGTAAACCGCCTGGCCCATTACCTAAAAGTCCTCCAAAGAGAGGGCATCGGCTCCTGGAAGGGAGCCGCCGCCCTGGAGGTCGAGCTCAACAAGTGGCTAAACCGTTTCGTCACCGACATGGACAACCCCGAGCCCCTGGCCCGGGGCCGCCACCCTTTGCGAAGGGCCAGGGCCACGGTCCAAGAGGAGGAAGGTCGGCCCGGCTGGCACCGGGTCAACTTAACCGTGCGGCCCCACTTTAAGCGCTTAGGGGCCAATTTCGACCTCAACCTGACCGGCCGCCTGGAAAAGCTGGACTGGGGGGGCTAATGGCCGCGCGCGTTAGGTTATTGGAGCGGATAAGGCTCTTGGCCAAGGGCCCGACCAAAGTCGAGCCCCCGCGCGAGGAGGCGGTCGTTAAATCTTTAACCGACCACCTCTCGGCCCTTTTGAGCTCAAGGCCTCTTAACTCCATTTCCGCCGAAAGCTTTGGTCTCCCGGATCTTTTGGCCTTTGGCGGGGAGGTCGGCCCGGAGGGCTTGCGGGACCTGGAAAAGGCCCTAACCGAGACCATTAAAAAATACGAGCCGCGCCTTAAGGACCCTAAAGTGACCTGTCTGCCCCAGCCTGAGGACCTAACCCGGCTGGCCTTCGCCTTGGAAGGGGTCCTAGGCGGCGACGGCCCCCAAGAGATCTTCTTGACCGCCTACTTAGGGGCCGACGGCCAGATTAGGGTCGTGCGCTAAGGCTGCCCCTAACTCTCGCCTGGAAGGCCTTTTCGGGGCCGGGCCCCAGCTACCCCCTTTTAAAAGGCCGCGGCAAGGGGCCATAGGGCCCTCATAAAAGGCCGCGGCATGGGGCCCATAGGGCCCCCTTAAAAAGCCGTGGCAAGGGGCTATAGGGCCCTCAAAAAGGCCGCGGCGGTCCAGAGAAAGCCATTTTGGCCTTAAGACTTAGGCCTTAAGGCTAGGCCTTAAGACTAGAGCCCTTAACCTTACGGCCTTTGTGGGCCAATGGCCGCCCCGGGGTTCCACCCTATTTTGGCCTGACCGCTTAGTAAACGCCTTCCAAAACCCTTTTCGCCAATGAAAGGCCCTTATGCTGACCGAGCTTTACCGACGCGAGCTAAATTCCCTTCTAGCCCAGGCGGCCGAGTTTGGCCAGGCCCACCCGGCCCTGGCCCCTTGGCTGGCCGCCAAAGGCCAGGATCCGGACGTGGAAAGGCTTTTGGAGGGGACCGCCTTTCTGGCCGCGACCGTCCGCCGCCAATTGGCCGAGGGCTTTCCCGAATTGGCCGAGGCCCTCTTGGACCTGCTCTTCCCGCGGTTAGGCCAGGCCTTGCCGGCCATGATCTTAACCCACTTTCAGCCGGCCCCGGGCTTTTCCGAGGCCCAGACGGCCCCGCGCGGGGCTCAGCTGGCCTCGGTCCCGGTCAATTCCGTTCGGGCCCGCTTCGCCTTGGCCAGCCAGACCCCCATCTGGCCGGCCCAAATTAGCCAGGCCCGCCTAAGCCAAACCGTCGGAGGCGAAGGGGTCTTGGAGCTTAAGGCGGCCTCGGCGGCCCCTTTAAAAAACTGGCTGCCCGATAGCCTTGAGATCCATTTGGCCGGCGAGTACGGCCAGGCCTGCGACCGCAGGGAGCTCTTGCTGGCCAAAACCAAGGCCATCGAGGTCGCGGCGGGCAACGCCTCTTACGTCCTATCGCCCTCGGCCGTGGCCCCGTCTGGCCTGGCCCCGGCCTTTGAGGGCGAGGCAGGGCCTTACCTAGGCTACGGGCTTATCCGGGAGTATTTCGCCTTTCCGGAAAAATTCCTTTTCGCCCGGCTAAGCGGCCTTGGGCCTCTCAAAAACTTAAGCGAGACGACCTTTTCGGTCCGGTTTTACCTAAAAAATCTCCCCAAAAGCCCGCCGCCGGTCAAAGCCGACCACTTTTTGCTAAACGTCGGCCCGGCCATTAACCTCTTAACCCGGCCGGCTCACCCGATAAACGTGGACCACCGGCGCGAGGAGTACTTAATCCGGCCCCAAAGGGGCGAGGCCGAGAAGCTGGCCATCCAAAGGGTCCGCCAGGTCGTGGGGGTCTCGGCCTCCGGCCGGGAGCGGCCTTACCTGCCCTTCGCCGGCTACGGCGGCCAAAGCCAGGCCGGCTACTACGCGGTGCGAAGGGGCGAGGGGCCTGGGGCTAACGAGGGACACTACCTTAAAGTCGTCTACCCCCAAGGCCGCCGGCCGCCCGAGCCGGAGACGCTTTCCATCGATCTTTATTGCTACAACCGGGAGTTGACGGACTTCTTGCGGCCGGGCGACGTCTCCTTACCCACCGAAAAATCCCCGGCCATGGCCGTCTTCGCCAACCTCTCGACGCCCTCGCGGGTCTGCCCGCCCCCGGCCGCCGAGGGGACCTTGTGGCGGATTCTGTCTTGCCTGCATCTAAGCCTAAGCCCCTTGGCCTCGGCCGAGGGCCTAAGGGATCTCCTGGCCCTCTACGCCCCGCTTGGCGATCCCGACCCCGCCCGGAAAATCGGGGTGCGCCAAAAAATCGACTCGATCTTGGCCCTTTCGGCCGAGACGGCCGACGCCTTCGTCCGGGGCTGGCCGGTTCGCGGAGTCAAGCTGACTTTAACGGTGGACGGAGCCAACTTCGCCTCGCCCGGGGAGATAGGCCTGTTTGGCGACGTTTTGGAGAGATTTCTGGCCGACTTTCTGTCGCTTAACTCCTTTTTGCGGCTAACCGTCGTTGAGAAAAACGCCCAGGAGGCGCGCTCGTGGCCGATCCGAATTGGCTCGAAAAAGATTCTTTGATCGCGGGCCTCCTTAAGGAGCCGGAGCGGTTCGCCTATTTCCAGGCCTTAAGGCTTCTGACCTTGGCCCACGGCGAGGACTATCCCATAGCCTCCGATTTCCTGGAAAAGGGCCTTCTGACCAGGGGCAGCCCCTCCATGGCCTTTCCGGCCAGCGATTTGGTCGAGGCCGAGGCCCTTTATGGCCAAAACGACCCTCAAGCCCTAGGCCAAACCTCCCCTTTGTACGCCCTAACCGTGACCTTCATGGGGCTGTACGGGGGAGCCTCGCCCTTGCCCGCCCTCTACGGCCAGGCGGTCATCGACGAGTCCCTAGACGACGAGCGCTCCGTCCGGGACTTTTTAGACATCCTGGCCGCCCCCTTCCACCGCCTCCACGCCCTGGCCCACTTCCGCAACCAATTGGCCATCCGCTTAATTGAGCTGGAGGATCCCGAAGGGCTCCAGATTCTCCACGGCCTTTTGGGTCTGGCCAGCCGCCTGGCCCCGGCAGGCTCTTTAGGGGAAAGGTTGGCCCAGATGGCCCTCTGGGCCCGCCACTCAAGGCCGGCCAAAGGCCTTAAGATCCTCTTGTCCGAGAGCTTAGGTTGGCCCGTAGAACTTGAGACCTTCGTTCCCCGAGTCGTCCCCATTCCCGAGGAGGCCCGGGCCCGCCTAGGCATTCCGGCTAGCCCTCGCTTAGGCGAAGGGGCTTTGACGGGCGAGACGGCCTCGGACGTCCGCTCCAAGTTTAACGTCCATCTGACCCCCCCGGACGAGGCGACCTTTTTAAGCCTTTTGCCTGGCGGGGAAGCCCGGGCCAGGGCCGACGAGATCATCCGCTCCTACGCCCAAGAGCCCTTAGAAAGCGAGCTAATCCTCCACTTTAGGCCCGGGGCCATAGGCGGGACGACTTTAGGGGACGGCATGGGTTTGGGCCAAAACGCCTTTTTGACCCCGCCCGAGGACCTGGTTTTTGATGTGCGCAGTCCGGCCTCGCCTTATGGCTATGCGGCCCCGGCCCATCCCCTCGGGCCAAGCCCTCTGGCCGCGGCCCCGCCGGCCCCCGCCACGGCGGGCCCGGGCCTCGACGCGCCCTTAGGGCCATCTTCAATAGGCGCCTTAAAAGCCGAGGACGAATCCCAAGCCAAGGCTAAGGCCGGGGCCGAATCCCAAGCCGAGGCTAAGGCCGAGGCCGAATCCCAAGCCGAGGCTAAGGCCGAGGCCGAAAACGACGCCCCGAAAGAGCAAAGAAAAGCCACGCCAGAGCCCCTTGGCTCTGAGAACGCGGCCGACCGGACCGATCGCGACCATTATGACCATTACGAGAGGGGCGCCATAGAAAGCGGCCTTCAAATCGAGGGCCCTTACTCGATAGAGCCGCCGCTAAACCCAAAAGCAAAGCTCCCCACGGCCCTTGGGCCTTATTCAGTGGAGCCCTTGGCGGCCGAGGCCATCGCTGAGATCGGGCCAGAGGCTAAGGCCCCGTCAACCCCAAAAAGCGAGCTCTTAAATGGATCTGAGCGTTATTCAGTGGACGCCTTGGGAGCCGAGGCCGACTCTCCGAAAGACCAAGAAAAAACCGCGTTCCCAGAGCCCCTTGGCTCTGAAAACGCGGCCGACCTGACCGATCGCGACCATTATGACCATTGCGAGAGAGAAACCCTAGAAAGCGGTCCTCAAGGCGAGGGGCCTTACTCGATTGAGCCGCCGCTAAACCCAAAAGCCCAGCCACCCGCGGCCCTTGGGCCATATTCAGTGGACGTTTTGGGATCCGAGGCCATCGCCGAGATTGGACCAGAGGCTAAGGCCCCGTCAACCCCAAAACACGGACTCTTAAATAGATCTGAGAGTCATTCAATGGACGCCTTGGGATCCGAGGCCGAGCCCGCGCCTTTGGCCGAGGGCCCAAGCGCCCCGCCCTTGAACCCGGGCCCAAGAGGCTCGGCTCCCGCGGCCGCCGCCTCGACCCCAGAGCCCCAGCCGACCAAAGACCCTAAAACCAAGAAGGCTCCTCCTAAAGCCGGCTCTCCTCAAGGCCAAGGGGGTTCCCAATGAAAAGGGCTCTTTGCGCCGTCGCCTGGTTGGCCTTATTGGGGCCCATGTTGGCTTGCGGCAAGCCCGGGCCCCCCGGCCCGCCGCCGGCGACCCCGGCCGAGACGGTGGAAACCATCAGCTGGTCCTACGCCCCCGGGGCCATTCGGATTGGCTTAATCGCCGATCAGGGGCTAAACGTCTTCGGCGAGGGCCCCACTGGCCTCGCCCTTTGCCTTTACCAGCTGTCCGACCCCAATAAGCTGATAACCCTAAGCCAGGCCAAGCCCGGTTTATTGACCCTTTTGGCCTGCTCGCCCGATCTAGCCGGGGCGGTCAGCGCCGAGCGTCTGTACGTCCAGCCCGGCCAGAAGTCCGATTTGATATTGGACCGCCTGGAAAAGACTCGCTACTTAGCCGTGGTGGCCGGCTACCAGGATCTTAGGCCCGCCAACTCGGCGGCCGTCTTGGCCATCCCCATCGAGACGAGTCGCGAGTATTTCATCTTTAAGCGCTATCAACCCGAACCCTTTGAGGCCTGGCTGGCCCTAAAGCCCCAGAGCGTCCAGTTTTTCCATAAAAGCTCAAAAGATCGCGGCCGACTGGCTCAGGACGTCAAGGACGACCCCAAGCCTGGGCCGGCCCCCAAGTTTCCCAAGGCGGGCAGTCCGACCATCGCCACGCCCGACGCCCAAGATTTAAAGACCGCGGCCAAGGCGACCCCCTGGCCCAAGCCCGAGAGCGACGACCTAGGTTCGTCCTTCCGGCTTCCTTAGCCTTAAAGGCAGGAGCGAGCGCGATGTTTCAAAGAGACATTCGTTGGCGGCAAGGCTCCTTTTTGGAGCCCCAGCATTTTCAGCTATTGGACCTACGACGGCGGGTCGACAATAGCTTTCTGGCCAATAGCCTAAAGCCCCACGCCTGGGGCTTTAGGGAGCTAAAGATTAACGAGGCCAGCCTTCTTAGCCACTTTTTTGAGATCGTCAAGATGGACCTTTGGCTGCCCGACGGCCGTCGCCTCCTTTTCCCGGAGAACGCCGAGATCTTGGCCGGCTCCTTCCGCGAGGCCTTTGGCCCGGCCGAGGACCGCCTGACGGTTTACCTCTCCGTCCCCCATTTCCTCCTTTCCGGGGCCAACGCCCGGGATCCGCGGCCCTTTTCTTCCCTAACCGAGGCCGACCCGCCGGCCGAAGGCGACCGCGGCCAACTCTACCGGGCCCAGGAAGAGCCCGACCTCATCCCGGACCTCTTGGGCCGCGGCCCGGCCGGCCGGGTCGAGACCATGATGTTTCAGGCTCGCCTAACCTTTGGCGACCGTAAGCCAGACGAGTCCAGCCAGCTGATCCCCTTGGCCCGGCTCTGGCGGGACGGGGAAAAAGTCCGCTTAGATCCGACTTACGGACCCCCGGCCTTAGAGCTCTACCCGGGCCATCCGGCCAAACCAGCCTTAAGCGACGCCTTGGCCCTAATGTTGGCTCGGCATGGGCAGCTGGAGGAGTACCGCTTAGACCCGGTTCAGTTTCGGCAGGCCGACTTGGACGGCCCGGGCCAGGCCCTTTTGGCCTTATTGGGCATTTTTGGCCGGCGGTTGCCGCAGCTGTCCATTTTGGAGCAAACCCCGGCTCTCCACCCCTTCGCCGTCTACGCGGCCCTAGCCGAGCTGGCCGGGGAACTGGCCGTCTTCTCGCCGCCAGGCGGGGTCGGCTCCCGGGCCGAGTCCTTTTTCTTGCCGCCCAAGTACGACCACCTAGACCCCATGGCCTCCTTGGACGCCTTAAAGGCCGCGATTGAAAGACTTTTGGGGGCCATGTCCTTTGGCCCAGCCTTAAGCCTCGCCTTCCATAGGGAAGAGGACGCGTTTCTTTTGGAGCTGCCCGAGGAAGGGTTAGGCGAAGGCCCTTACTGCCTTTCCATCCGCTCGCCCATTCCCGCCCGCGAGCTGGGGGCCTTGATTGGCTGGCGGGCCCGGCTAGGCCCGCCGGAGCGGCTGGAGTTCTTGGCCGCCCACAGTCTGCCCGGGATTGGGCTCTACCCCCAAAAATCCGCTCCCCCAGGCCTTCCCAATCGGCCGGATCTTAGTTACTTCTACATCCGCCAGAACGACCCCTTGTGGACCGAGGCCAAGGATTCCGGAAAGCTGGGCCTTCTCTGGCCAGAAGCCCCGGAGTCGGCTCTGGTGCGCCTTGCGGCTAGCCGCCGCTAAGGCCTTTTGGAGGTCAAAAAGGACTGTGAGACGACTTTCTAACGCCAGAGAAAAAAGGCTCTCCCTTGAGGTTGAGCCTAAAGCCGACTCCGATAAAACAAATCGCCTTACCCCGCCGGACGCTCCCTACTGGCGGTCTAAGAGAAACCCGCTTTTGGCGGGCGCTGAGGGAGAGCCAGAGGAAGGCCCAGAGGAAGACCCAGAGGACGCTCCCTACTGGCGGCCCACCCGTAACCCTAAAAGGCCCTAGGGCTCGAATAGCCCATTAAAGGCCCTTAAAGGCCCTAAAACCGAAGCTAGCCCCGCTGGCCCTGGGGCCCCCCCCGCCGGCCAGCGACGCCTAGACGACATATAGACGAATCGCGCGAAGGCCGACCTTCCTTAGGTCATAAAGGGCCTTCGTCGCCAAGCCAAGCAGGCCACTACGGAGCGCGCATGTCATTCGCGGAACGCTTTTTCGATCTTATCAGTCTCGTATTGGCCTTAGACCTTGGGTCGGATCCGGGGTCGGAGCCGGATCTGGCCCAGGTGGCCCGCCTCGTCGATCTGGAGTTGGAAAAGGAAGAACGCGCGTCTCTTTCGATTCTGACCCCAGCCGAGGCGGACGCCAGTCGAATCGCCATCCTGGCCTGGATCGACGAGAGGGTGTTGTCCTCCCAAAGGCCCGATCGGCGCCTTTGGGCCGAGCGCTCTTTGATCCGGCGCCACTGGGGCGCCAGGCACGGAGGCGACCTTTTCTTCCAGGAGTTGGCCCGCCTTTTAATTAAAAGGCGAGATTTCTTGGCCCGCCAACCCAGCCAGGCGGAGCCGGCCTGGGCCGGCCGCCTGAGCCCCGGTAGCCCCCAAAACCCCGCAAACCAATCGGCCTCAAGCCAAAAGGGCGGCCTCGCCTTAAGATCCGCGGTCTGGACCGAGGGCTCGCCCGACCAGGGCGGTCCCTTTAGGCCAACCGGCCCCAATGGGTCGCGACTGGCCGCCCCGCCTTTTGAGCCATTGGGTCCCGACCAATTGCGGCCCCAGGCCCCCTTAAGCCCAGGCGGCCTAGCCGGGGCTAGCCGGCCGGGGAGTTTCCCCGGGGAGATTGGGGAACCAGGGGTCCTAGGTCATGGCCAGGGGGGCTATGGCCGCTTAGGCTACGACGATGGCGACTACGGCCACCCAGGCTACGACCAAGGCGACTACGGCGGCCAGGGTTATGGCCGTTCCGGCCATAACGGCGGCGGCTATGGCGGCCCGGGCTACGGCCCCCCCTACGACCAGGGCGACTACGGCGGCCAGGGCTACGGCCCCCCAGGCTACGACCAGGGCGACTACGGCGGCCCGGGATATGGCCGGGCCAGCCTTAACGGCCATAACGGCCATAACGGCCACAACGGCCACAACGGCCATAACGGCCATAACGGCCATAACGGCGGCGACTATGGCCCTTACGACCCAGGCTGGACCGAGGCCGAGTGGTCGCCGGGCCGACCCCATCCTAGGCGGGCCGGCTTTGGCCCACCCGAGAGCGGCCGGCCCTTAGGCGCGCCAACGGGGCCGACCTGGCCCGAAAATTTGGCCCCGGAGCTCTGGGAGCCCGACTACTGGAACGGGCGGGCCAATGGCGACGGGGCGGACTTAAGCCTAAGCCAAGGGCCCAACCTTAAGGCCCTGGCTCGGCTCTGGGGCTATCCGGGCCAGGCCCCGGCCGGCTTGGAGCAAACCCTAGAATGTTACGCTCTGGCCTTAGCCTTAGGCTTTCGGGGACGCTTGGCCGCCCCGGGGCAAGAAGAGGCCGCCGCCTCGCTTCTGGCCGTGGCCAGCGACTGGCTAACTAGCCGGAGGCCATTAATCGCGGAAGAGGCCAGCCCCGAGCCCGCCCCCGCCCCGGTGGCCTCTTTTTGGGAGCGGCATCGGGCCTTCTTCTGGCACGGCCTGGTCCCGGCCTTAATCACTTTGGCGGTTTTCTTAAAGGGTTTGGCCGTCGTCGAGTCCCTCCCTTTCTGAAGGGGCCCGCTCTTTAAAAAGGGCCTCCTTACCAAATTGGCCCAATCTTTACAAAGGGCGTCATTGCCAATGGATACCACACTTTACAAAGGGCGTCATTGCCAATTGAGACCGCAATTTACAAAGGGCGTCATTGCCAATTGATACCACACTTTACAAAGGACGTCATTACCAATGGAGACCGCCCTTTACAAAGGGCGTCCTTACCAATGGAGACCGCCATTTACAAAGGGCCTCCTTACCAATGGAGACCACACTTTACAAAGGGCGTCCTTACCAATGTAGACCGCCATTTACAAAGGGCCTCCTTACCCATGGAGACCGCCCTTTAAAAAGGGCCTCCTTACCAATGGAGACCGCCCTTTAAAAAGGGCCTCCTTACCGA
>JAITIH010000249.1 GCA_031279525.1 Deltaproteobacteria bacterium
ACCGCCGTCTTCTTAGACAACTCCTCTAAGGTCGGGACGGCCTTCTTGGCCAAGTGGGCGAGCCCCTTTGGGGCCAGGGCCTTTTTTATGGCCGAAAGGGCGGGCGGGCCTTTTTTCTCCCGCAAAGGGCAAAGGGCCAACAGGGCCTCGACGGCCTCAGCGTTCCCGGTTAGGTCGGTTAAGGCCTTATCGGCTTCCCGGTAGGACCATTCCCAGCCCCGGATCCGGTCGACCATGGCCGCGATCTCGGCGGGCGTTAGCCTGGCCCGGTAAAATAGGTCGACTATCTCTCTTTCGGCGTCGCCCATGCGCTCTCGGACCTTGGCCGCCCTAGGCGCGCCCGCGTCCTGGAGAGCCTCCCGGTAGCGCCGGGCGTAGCGGTCGGCGTTGTAGGCCAACCGCTCGACATCGTCGATCAGGGCGATCAACTCCTCCCTCCGGCAAGGGGCGTACTTGCACTCCCGCTCGACGCCCCGGACCGCGTCGCCCCGCTCGACGCCCCGGACCGCGTCGTCCCGCTCAAGGTCCCGCTCAAGGTCCCGCTCGAGGTCCCGCTCGAGGTCCCGCTCGACGTCCCGCTCGACGTCCCGGCCCACGTCCTTAAGCTTGACGCTATGGTTCCTAAGCCGCTCTCTTATGGACAAAAGGCCCTCAATGGCCACTGGGGTCTTCAAGAGAGCCCTAATGACGGCCTTCTCGCCCACCTCGATCCGGGCGGCCAGCTCGGACTCGGCCTTGCGGCTTAAGAGGCTGACCCGGCCCATCTCCCTTAAGTAAGCCTTAACCGGGTCGGACCCGCGCGGTTCAGCCGCGTCCTGGGTCTCGACCTGGGTCCACAGGCCTAAGAGAGCTTTCTCCGAGGGCGATATGGCCTCTTCGGCCTCTTCCGAGGAAAAGTCCGCGGCCAGGCCCTCGCAGAGGTAGACCATCTCGACCGCTTCCTCGGCGTCGTCCGCTTCCTCGGCGTCGTCCACTTCCTCGACGTCGTCCACTTCCTCGGCGTCGTCCGTCGCCGAGCTGCCTATTTTAACCATACTCCCCTAACCTCACTGCTCTGGCTCCCCTAAATTTAGGGGGTGAAAGTGGCTAAGCCGCCCCGCGCGAGGCCGACTCGTCGCCAAAAACTCGCTATGGCCAGGGCCTTCCGGCTAAGCCGCGGCCGACCTTAAAGCCACAGGTCGCCAAACCGCTCCCGCTACCTCCTTATGGCGCCTCGCAGGGTCTTAGGGCCCTGGCCAAACGTGGCCAATAGCCTCGCTAAGGCGACCCCCTTCAAAAACCGGCCCCAAGATAAAGCCCCTTTCTTTTTCGGCGAAAAATCCTATTTCCTTAAGCGTTCGATCGAAAGCCTAAATGGCCTACCTAGCCATTAAGCCTTAGCCTTGATGGTCTTGCAAAAAACCTGTTTTCTGGAATCATTGGGGAAATCTTCTAATAATTTCAAATGGTTATTTTCTGGTTTTCATTTTCCGGACTTTTTGCGAAGCCATCAGCCTTAACTTTAGGCTTTTAGGCTTTAGGGATTTAGGCTTTCAGGCTTTCAGGCTTTCGGGCTTTCAGGCTTTCAGGCTTTCAGGCTTTCAGGCTTTCAGGCTTTCAGGCTTTCAGGCTTTCAGGCTTTCAGGCTTTTAGACTTTTAAGCCCGCCGCCGCCGCCCCGCTCGCCGCCAAACTTTGGCCCCCCGGTCACTGCGGCTTCATCTTAGAGAGCAGCGGCGTGGGCATCTGGGTTTTTTCCTCGATGAGGCGCCTGGCTAGCTCCTGGTCCCCGGCCTTTTCGGCGGCCAAGATGGCCTCGGTCTTGTCTTTGTGGCCGTCTTTCAAAGCCCGGGCTTTTAAGCCGTCGACCATCTCCTTAAAAGCCACGGCCGCCTCCTCGGCCCGCCTTAGCCTAGGGGCCAAACTGGCCCAGGAAACCAACGAGGCCATCTCCTCGCTGGACTCCAAGGGGATTTTGGCCGGCTCCACGAACCCCCGTTCCGCGAACTGCCGGCACAGCTCCCGATAAACCATTAGACTGTCGTCGCAGGGCCAATAGGGCTCCAGCTCAAGCAAGCCCCGGGCCAGCTCCGGGTGCACGATGACCTGGGCCAGGATCTCCTTGGCCTTCGGGTCCGCGGAGCTGGGCCGACCGGCCGGTCGGTTGGTTGGAGTCGGCCGGGCCGCCATGGCCGGGCCTAAGTTTAAGAGCTCGGGGTCGACCCCAAGTTTTTCGCCTAGCTTGCGCCGCAATAGCTGGCCCAAGAGCGAGTCCGGGACCCGGCGCAGAGTCTCCTTAGCCTCTCGAATGGCCCGGGCCTGACCGCCAAGGCCCGGGCCGCAGTCGGCCATGAGCCTTTCGGCGTAATAGTCCAAAAGATCCATGGCCCGCTCGGCGGCCCTAAACAAGCCGTCGGCCCCGTGGCGGCGGACGAAGGAGTCGGGGTCCTCGCCTTTGGGCAGGATGACCACCTTGCCTTCCAACTCGACGTTCAAAAGGGCCGGTAAAGCCCGACTGGCCGCCTTAAGGCCGGCCTCGTCCCCGTCGAAAAGAAGGTAGACCTCCCCAACCTGGCCGCGCAAAAGATTAATCTGTTCTTGGGTCAAAGAGGTCCCCATGGCCGCCACGACGTTCTGGACCTTGACCTGAGCCAGGGCCAACAAGTCGAAATACCCCTCCACCAAAAAGGCCATCCCCGCCGCCCGCATGTGGGAGCGGGCCTGATGAAACCCGTACAATAAGCGCCCCTTCTTGTAGATGGGGGTGGACGGCGAGTTTATGTATTTGGCCGCCTCCGGGTCCGTCTCGCCGGGCAGGACCCGGCCGGCGAAGGCCACCTCCCGGCCCTCTGGGTCAAAGATGGCGGTCATAAGCCGATTCCGGAATACGTCGTAGTGGCCAGCCGCGGGATCGCCGCGGCGGGCTCGGATAAGACCGGCCTCGGTCAGAGCCTTTTCGCCGAAGCCCTCCTTCTTTAAGAACTTGAGCAACTCGTCCCACCTGTCCAGAGAAAGGCCCAGCCGGTAGCTCCTAACCAGCTCCACGCTTAGGCCCCGCCCCTTTAGGTAGTCCATGGCCGGCCGGCCGGAGGCCGCCCAGAGGGCATCCTGGAAAAAGTCGGCCGCCCGCCTCATGGCCCGGTACAGCTCGGGCTTGCCGACCTCGGCCGACTGGTTGGCCCGTCCTTTTGGGCTCGGCAGACTCACCCCGTAGCGCCGGGCCAGGTCCTCTAAGGCCTCCGGAAAGGTCATGTTGTTCATCATCATCAGAAAATGAAAGGCGGTGCCCCCGGCCCCGCAGCCGAAGCAATGGAAGACTCCCTTTTCCGGGGTGACGTAAAAAGAAGGCGATTTTTCCACGTGAAAGGGGCATAACCCCCGGTAGGAGTCGCCCACCCGCTTTAGATCCACGTACTGGCGAATCAGGCCCACCAGATCCACGGCTCGGCGGACCTCATCGATTTTTGATTCTTCGTATATCAAAAACTTAACCTAAACGATCATGAAGAGTTGGCTTCGCCCCAGGACATGAAACAACGG
>JAITIH010000353.1 GCA_031279525.1 Deltaproteobacteria bacterium
ACGCTAAAGCTTGAGTTAACGATAAAGCGGGCTCCTTTTTCGGCGCAGGCTTTTTGGATAGGCTCGGCCAAGGCCAAGAGATCCGGCTCGGCTAAGCCCTTTTCCCGGAGTAGGACCTGGCCTAGGCCTAAGACCAAAAGCTTTTCCACAAGGCTCAGAAGGGGCCCTTGGCTGGTTAGCCCGCGGTCGGCGATAAGGGCGATCCGTTCGTCACAGGCGGGCATAATCGACGAAGACAGGTTGGTGGCCCCTGGCCACGATGGCCGCGCAGATCTCCTCCACCCCGCGGCCGTCGGCTGTTAAAAACTGCTCCGCCCCCCGTTCCGGCCCGCCGTGCCCGCCGACCGAGGTTTTGACTCCGGCCGAAAGGCGGGTCACCCCTAGGCCAATCAGGTGGTCACGAAAATATGGCCTTTCCCGGGTGGAAAGAGACAAACCAAAGGAGGGGGCGAAGACCCTTAGGGCCAAGATGATCTGGGTTAATTCCTTTTCGCTGACCTCGCCAAACCGCTCGCGCGTCCCGGGGACGGGCCGAAGGCGCGGCGTGGAGAAGGCCAAGTCCGCGGCCGGGTGGGCTTGGGTCAGGAACCGGCCGTGAGCCCCTAAGGCCAAGACGTCGGGCCGAAAGTCGGAAAGGCCCAATAAGGCTCCCAGGCCCACGCCCCTTATCCCGGCCTCAAGGGCTCGGGAGGGGGCCAAGAGTCGCCAGCGGTAATTTTTTTTGGGTCCTTTCAAGTGGGCCCGGTCGTAGGCCACGGGATCGTAAGTTTCCTGGTAAACGCAGACGTAGTCGGCCCCGGCCTCCTTGGCCAGGGCGTACTCCTCGGCCTTTAAGGGATAGACTTCCAGGCCCACGCTCGCGAACTTTTGGGCCGCGAGCTTAAGAGCCGCCGCGATGTACTTAGGCCCGGACTTCTGGCGGGACTCCCCGGTCAAGAGCAAGACGTCCGAAAAGCCTTGGGCTTTAATTGAGTTTAGCTCACGGTCGATTTCCTCTAAGGCCAAGGCCCCCCGCTGGACCTCGTTTAGCTGGCTGTAGCCGCAGTAAAGGCAGTGGTTGACGCAGTGGTTGGCGATGTAAAGGGGAGTGTAAACGGCCACGTTTCGGCCAAAGTGGCGGCTGGTCGCGTCTTGGGCCCTTTGGGCCATAGGCTCTAAGAAGGCCTCGGCCGCCGGGGAAAGAAGGGCCCCTAAGTCCTCCAAGGCCAAAGTTTCCCGGCTAAGGGCCTTTTTGACTTGCCTAAGCGTTACTTTAGCGAAGTCGAAAGCCAAGGCCTGGTTTATTTCCTCGATTAAAGTCGCGTCTTTCATGTTAAAGCGTATTTGGGCTCTCACTTAGGCCCTTCGCGCGTCCCCCTCTAAGGCCCCTAAATTTGCCCTAGGCGTTAAAATTGTCTTCGCCTAGGTCCGAACAAGGGCTATGGCCAAAAATTATCAAAGTCAATATCAGGCCAAAGCCACATAAAAGGCTTAATTTAATTTATTTTAAACGACGTTCCTAGTGGCTAAACCGCGACCTTAGGCGGTTTTTAGGGCTTTTCCTCAAAGGTTTTTCTTGCCGTTTATTCAATGTTCTTTCTGGCGGGCCTTCGACGACGCTTTTAAGTCGACCTTTTTTGGAAGGCCAGTTTTTTAGGGGTGAGGTTTGGCGGCGATTTTTTGGCGAGGCTTAAGCTCGCTATCGAATCCGTCGGCGGTTGCGCCTACTGCATAGCCGCTCGGGTCGCTCTGGCCGGCCTCCGTCCAGCGAGGCCTAAAGCCTCGGGCTGGCCCTTATCCATTAACGTTTAGTCGCCCTAAAAGTCTGGCTGGCCCTTTAGCCATTAATCTATGGCCGCCTTGGCTGGCCTTGGCCCGTTAACGTGGCGGCGACTAGGCCTTGGATCCCAAAAAGCCGGTCAACGGCGAGGAGGCCGCGGCCTCGGCGGTGGGCCCCAGGCCGGCCAGAAAGGCCTCGCGTCCGGCTCGCACCGCCAGGGCGAAGGCTTTGGCCAGGGCCGGCGGGTCGTCGGCCGTGGCCACGGCGGTGTTGACCATGACCGCGGCGGCCCCCATTTCCATGGCCTCGCAGGCCTGGCTAGGGCGGCCTATCCCCGCGTCCACAATGACGGGAACCTTAATCTCGGCGATCATGAGCCGGATCAACTCTTTGGTGGTTAGGCCCTTGTTGCTGCCGATGGGAGCCCCTAAGGGCATGACCGCGGCGGCCCCGGCCTCTTCCATCTTGCGGGCCATGACTAGGTCCGGAGTCATGTAAGGCAGGGCCAAAAACCCGTCTTCCGTCAAGAGCTTTATGGCCGCCAAAGTTTCCTCGTTGTCCGGCAAGAGGTAGCGGGAGTCGACGATGACCTCGATCTTAATAAAGTCCCCGCAGCCCAGCTCCCGGGCCAGGCGGGCTAAGGTTAGGGCCTCTTTGGCCGTTCGGGCCCCGGAGGTGTTGGGGAGGAGGGTTTTGCCCTCGGGCAGGTAGTCCAGGATGTTGGCTTGGCCCGCGGCGTTGACTCGCCTTAGGGCTAAGGTCACGACGTCCGGCTCCCCGGCGGCCACGACTTCCTTGATCTGCGGTAGGGGGTATTTGCCGGAGCCTAAGATGAGGCGGCTCTGGAAGCGGCGGCCGCCCAGAAAAAACGGGTCGTCTCGCTCGGCGGGCATCAGCCGCCCCCGACGAATGAGACGATTTCCAGGGCGTCGCCCTTTTGGACCTCGATCTGGCCTATCTGGCCTTTGGGAGCGACCTGGCCGTTAACCAAGACGGCCACCTGGGATAGGTCGTAACCGGCCAAGGCCAGAACCTCGGCGAGAAGCCGGGTTTGGCTAGGCCCGAATTCTAACTCAAAAGGCTTACCGTTGACGATCACGATTCGCTCCTAACGAAAAAAGCCGCTTTCCAAAGAGAGAAAACGGCTAAAAAACGACTTTGACCCATGGCAGTTTCCTCCGGCGGCCTTACCCGCGTCAGGTTCTAAGGGTTCGGACTAAGCCGTCTCAGCCAAAAAGCTCCCCCACTGTTAAGATCTATATAGCACAAAGACGAGGAAACCCCAAATCGAAAGGCGAGGGCGGCGAGGTGGGCGCGGGCAGGAATGGCCTGGGCCAATAGGCCCTATGGTTTCGTTTTTTTTGGTCTTTAAGCGCTACCACGATTATTAAAGAGCTTAACTTTTCTCAAGCTCCGTATTAAGCTTTTTAATGGGCCATTGTCCCTAAAATTTGTGAT
>JAITIH010000149.1 GCA_031279525.1 Deltaproteobacteria bacterium
TCTAATCGATTCCTCCTGTTTGGGACTCATTAGTCTGCCGCCGCCAGTTGGCCGACTGCGCTTCCTGTGTTTCATGCCTTCAGGCCCTTCAGCTGAACGCCTCTTCCACCAGAAGTATACGGTTGATAGGGTTAAGCAAAGCATTGAGGCGGTTTTCACTGCAGGAGCGTTGTCATTAAAGCGAAGGGCGACCCTTACAATGATAGAGTAGTTTGGCCTAATTGTTTTGGGGCGGGTATGTTCGGTTTTCATAAATGCATTATACACGACATACCTCTTTAATGCAATAGGCTAAAAAAGATATTACAAAAATTTTACATTTTTTTTATTTATATACTTTGGCTTTTGATAATATTGATAGCAATATTCCTTATGGTTTATGGGTTACATGGTGTAGCAAAATATAAATGCTTACTTGGTTAGGGTCTAACATTTACCCGCCGGGGTAATAATTTTTGTGGGCAAAGCGGCGAAGTTTCGCAATTAAAGCCTTGATTTCCGGCCAGGCCTGAACCAGGGCGTTATACTCGAAAGCCTCTAAGGCCCATTTATTGCTTTCGCAAATGTCAAAAAGACGGTAAGCCAAGGATTTAGCCTCCTCGAGCTTGTCGTCGCGGCCGACCTTTAAGGCGATTTCGGCGCAAGCCGGCCGGCCACCAGCCCTAAGGGCCGCGGCTAGCTGGTGGGTTAAAAGCCAAACGCCGCCCTCTTGCGGTTTAATCGCTTTTGGAACCTCTTGAAAGCCCAAAAGCCGTACTGAGCCTTTTTGGGCCAAGGCGATTTTCTTTTCCGCCAATCTTTGGATGGACGCGTTCTTGGCCCGGGCCAAAACGTCGGCCTCGCCGTATGGCAGGGCCTTAAAGCCGGCCCGCGAGAAAAGGGCCAGGCACAGACGACTGTCGTCGTCTAAGCCCCATTCCCGCTCGCTTAGGCATTTGTCCAGCTCCTCGTTGATTAGGCTTAAGGCGCCTCTGACCGAAAAAAAAGAGCCGTCCGGCTCTAACACCCCGGCGTAGCGGGAAAAGACGGCCATGCCGGGGCCGATGGCCGCCTGGGCCAGATCCACGGGGGCTATGTTGGCCTCGCGCAATCGCCAAATGGCGGGATTCAGCTCGGCCCTTAAGGCCCGGGTAAAATCTCGACGGGAGCAAAGGGGGGCGTCTTTCGGCCTTTTTCGGCAGACCAAGACGATGGACGAGGCCAGGGCGTTGGCGGCGATGGCCCCAATCCGGTTGCCCCTTTCGGTTTTGATGGGCCAGGTCCCGACGACGGCGAACCCGGACTCGATCAAGGCCGAGAGCATGGTCTCCCAGCCGGCCGCCTCTTTTTGCTTAAAGGCGTAATAAACGGTTAAGGGGAAATCAGGGGAGAGGGCCTGGTAAAAATTGGCGAAAACCTCCTTTAGCCCCGCCTCGAAAAAAACCTTGGCTTTATTTTTATCGCGGCCGAAGCGGTAAAAATCGGCCACTAGCTCGTCGTTTTTAGGCGTCAATATCGTGCTAAAATCGGATTTGTATATGGCGCCTAGGGATTTTCTGAGCCAAATGTAAAAATAGTCGGAAAGGCGCGCGTAGCTGACGTTGTCGTAATAAGGCGGGTCGGTGGAGATGACGAGATTATTGGTCGCGATTGCCGAGCGCGCGTCGGCCTTGGCGACCACGGCCTGGCCATTGGCCGGCAATTCCCTAATGGCCCCGACCACCCAGGCGGCCATGTTTTCGAAACTGCCGGCCCCGCCCGAAAAGGGGTTGGCCTCCACGTAATCCCAAACCATGGGCAAGGCTTGCCGGGCGAAAGAGCCCCTTACGGCCTCAAGGCTAGGAATCCAAGAGCATAAGGTGGAATGGTAGTCGGCCAGTTTGTCGATTATAAAACTCAAGTAGACGACGACGGCCTGGCTATAGGCTTTAGCCCCAGTTCCCCCCTCGGCTAGACCTAAATCGAGTTGGCTCGGCTCATGGCCGCCCAAGCCAGCCCCTGGCCCTTTCGGGCTAAAGCCTGACTCGCCCGGCCCTTTAGAGCTAAGGCCGGCCGCGATCGCGTCGCTTTCAATTTCGGCCCTAAGCTCGATGAGGAGGTCGGTCAAGGCGATTAGAAAAATCAGTTGCCGGCTGGTGAAAAGATCGGAATAGTTGGCTAAACCATAGTTTGGCGTTTTAAAATTCAAAGGATCGCGGGGGAGACTTTGGTCGAAGGGCAGGCTAACCCTAGGCCCGCTGGCCGCGTTTAAATGAAGCTGGTTGGCTGGCCAATAAACCCGGCCGTTTGGGGTTTTGGCGACGATGGCCATTAAGACGGAGCCTAGCCTTTGGCTTCGGCCCTCTTCCCGGATTCGCGGTAAACCAATCTGGGACCCGCAAACGACGCAATGGGCCCCGCGACGGCTCACCGTCCCTTTAATTTTCGGCTCCCCGGACTCTATTCGAAAGGCCACTTGACCGTTTTCCAGGACCGGCAGGGCGAAAATCTCGGATCCTTTCTTTTTCGCGAGGGTAAAAGAGCGGGCTAAAGGGGTCAGGGCCCCGCAAACCGGGTTAGGGCATTTAACCGTCCTCGCCCAGAGCCAGGCCAAAACAGTCGACTCCGACTCGTCGCCGCTGGCCCCGGGCGATTTGACGCTGGGGTAGATTGGCCCGACTTTCTCGAAGGCCTTTTTCCTTAAAACCTCGGCGTAATAGGCGACGTCCGCGGCCAGTCCAAAGGCCCCGGCCCCCATTTCGACCTCTGCCGCCCTTGAGCGCGAAGGGTTAATCGGAGGCAACTCCCTAAATTTAGGGGGGATTTCCACCATGGCCTTATTGATCGCCACGGCCACCGGGTTTAGATCGCTGGCCTTAACCTTAAGCCCCAGCCTTTGGGCTTCCAAGGGGATGGCCCCGCCGCCGGCGAAGGGATCAAAAAATTCCGGAGCCTTTGGGCCGCAGGATTTTTCTATCTCGGCCCGAGCCAAGGCCAAAAGCCTTTTGTCGTTGGAATTTTCCCAGACGACCAAGCCCTCAATAAGCTTAAACAAGCGGTTTCTTTCGGCGCTTTGAGCCTCCTCGTCGGGAAATTCGGCGGGCCTGGCCGAGGGATCGTCGACTAAAGACGCGAAAAGAACGGCCCGGGCCGCCGCCAAAGGGCGCCTGGCCCACCAAAGGTGCAAGGTCGAAGGATGGCCGCGCCGGATGGATTTTTCCCTTATGGAGGCGAGGTTAATCGCCTCTAGCGGCATGGCGACCTCAATCAGTTTTTTCTTCACGAAAAAAACCTTTAGCGCGCCACAAAGGAGTATTTCCTCAAAGCGCGCGCCCCTCAAATAGCCTATGGCTTTGGCGTTCGGAGCGAGCGTGTCTAGCGTGGCCCAAGCTCCGCTGGAATCTGGCCTCTCTTACTTGGGAAGCTCGCGGCCGACGATGTCGTCCAATTTGTTATTTCTGGACAGGCCTTTGGCGGCGTTTTTAAGGTGCGCGTCCGCCCATTCGTAGCAAAAACGCAAATCTTTATTGTAAAAGTCGTCTCCCTTAATGTCGTTATTGACGAAAGCCATCTGTTCTTTCAGCATTTGCGGGTCAAACTCGATAGCGTCATTTATCAGAATTTGATAGTAGCCAAATTGGTTGCGGATGGCCATATCGAAGTTCTTGACGTCTTCCTTATTTTGATCTTCCACGACTTTCATCTGGGTTATGTATTGCCTTAACTGGGCCTTCTCGCTCGGCGAGGCTGAGGCCATCTGGGAGTTAATTTGCTTAATTTCGTCGCTTATCTCCCGCGCGTAAACTTGCGCGGCTTGCTTACGGCGCGAGTTGCTGCGGATGCCGTAAATCGCGTGAATTATGCTTTTGCAGTGGGCCCGCACCGCGGCCATTTTTTCCCTGGTGACGGCCAGGCTAAAATCTCTAAAATCGGCCCTTAACGACTCCAGGGCCTTTTTTTCCGAGTCGTCTCCCGCGCTCTCGATGAGGGCGTTTAGCTTTTCCATGGGATTGGAGTTGGCGTCCAACTCCGATTGGGGGGTTTGGCCAATGGCCTCCCACTCGTCGGCCAACTCCTTAAAGCGGGTCCCCCCAGGGGCGGCCACGGCCGAAAGGGCCAGGCGAAAGCCCATATCGTTGGACGTCGCGGGGCCATTGCGGTAAAAAAGGGCCCTCTCTAAACGCCGGCCGGGCTGAATCTCGTCTGGATGGCTGCGAAATGATCCACCTTTCCTAACGAAGCCACCCGCGGCCCCGTGCAGGCGGTTGCCGACGGTCATCTTAAATGGGTCAAAAGTCATCTCGGCCACGTTGCCCACGGTGTCGTAAACGCCTAAAGGATTAGGCTTATATTGGCCTATCCGGCTAGGACCGGGGGCCGGCGGGGAGATTCCGTCGTTGAAAAGGCCGTATTCCGAGTCCGGCCCATCGTGCGGGAAGAGGGGCTCGTTTTGCAAACTTTCGGAGGAAACGGCG
>JAITIH010000152.1 GCA_031279525.1 Deltaproteobacteria bacterium
TATAACGTTTTTACCGGGCGAAAACTAAAGCCTCTAGCCGCCCCATTCTTCGCCCCGAGCCTCGCTCGTCAACCGCCATCGTCCGCCGCTATCGTCTTGAGCTCCCATTGCGGCAGCCTCATTTATCGCCTGGGAGGACGCCGTCGATGGACGATTGGCGGGCCTTGGGCCTTTAGAGCTTGCGGCTTTAAGGAAGAGCGGCTTTAGCGCCCAGGCCTTAGAGCTCTTGGCTTTTGAGCCTAGAGGCTTATGGCTTTAGTGGCTTATGGCTTTAGAGGCCTATGGCTTTAGAGCCCCCTGGCGCCTTAGCCTTTTGATTTGGGGCTAATGGCCGGCCCTCGCGAGGTAGGAGCGAAAATGAGGCTCGCGTTTGAAGGCCCGCGTTTGAGTAAAAGCTCACGGGACTTTTTTTAAAGCCAGAAGAGGCTTAGAATATTGGATTCCTCGTTTTGGGCCATGTTTCATTGGAAATTCACTCGCAAAGAAACTCTTTGAACTTTAAAATCCTTTGGCCGCCGCCTCTCCAACGCCCCTAAAGGGGCTGGCCAAAACCCCCCATAATTCGTCTAGTAAATTACCTTGGCCAAAAAGGGCGCCGATCGTTCGCCCAAGGTAAAAACTCACCATTTGTAAAGGTTATTAGGCCCAAAGCTTTAGGGCTAAACCCAATTTCCCGCTAAAGCCGGGCTAAAGCGGGTGGGCCTTTACCCTTGGAAGTTAAGACCGCCCTTGCGTTTAAGGGCTGCGTCAAAACTTGGCCACCGGCGCCCGAGAAAATGCCCTAAGGCCAAAGGGCAAAAATATTTTTTGACTTTTTGGGAGATTTTTTCCGGGTTTTGGGGTAATATCTAAAACAACGTAGCTGGGAAGGCCATGAAGGCCACATAAAGGATTCGCTAAAATCCCGTGGCCCGGCCAGTTAACTCTAAATCCTAGCTAAGCGACGGCTTTGGCTAGGGTTTTTTATTTTATCCGGACTTTTTCTTTGACGATTTAGCTTTTTTTGACGCTTATCGGCTTAAAGCCCGCGGGCCCCTGGTCCCTTGACAAGGTTATTGGGGCGGCCTATACTTTGGCCACACCGACAGGACAAATAAAGTCGCGCTTTAAGGGCTAATTGCCTTTAATTAAACCCTAACTCTTATGGCCTAATTCCTATTATAAGCGATCAATTTTTCAGTTATAAATATTTTTTATAGGTTATCTTATGGTCTTTGACTCCCTCCATTTGGCCATCATCGCGTTCTTAGTCGCGGCCACCATTTTCGCGGCCTCGCCCCTGGCCATCGCCGCCTTAATCGCCCCTAGGAACATGGGCGGCGACTACCGCGTCCCCTACGAGTGCGGGGTCCGCCCCTTAGGCCGGGCCTGGGACCACTTCGGCTTCAACTACCATATTTACGCCCTGATCTTCATCGCCTTCGACGTGGACGTGCTCTACCTCTTTCCAGTCGCCGTCGTCTTTAGGAGCCTGCCCGGCTGGCTACCCTTAATCGAGATCAGCTTCTTTCTCTTCTTCGTCCTTTTAGCCGTCGTCTATTTCCAAGCCAAGGGGGTCTTCGCGTGGCCGCGCCGGAAAAATTACTGACTCCCGCCGAGCCCAGGGCTAAATCCTGGGTGGAGCCGCCCCTTATCGACCTAAAGCCGGTCAACTGGTTTTTCGACCTCAACCGAGCCATGTCTCTTTGGCCCATCACCTTTGGCTTGGCTTGCTGCGCCATTGAGATGATGTCGGCCAGCATGGCCCGCTTCGACATCGCCCGCTTCGGGGCCGAGGTATTTCGCCCCTCGGCCCGCCAGGCCGACCTCATGATGGTGACCGGGACGGTCTCCAAAAAGATGGCCCCGGTCCTGGTCCGCCTCTATGAGCAAATGCCAGCCCCCAAATACGTCATGGCTTGCGGCAACTGCGCCATCTCCGGCGGGCCCTTTAAGTTCGAAGGGCAGTACGGGGTCGTCGAGGGCGTGGACCGGCTGGTGCCGGTGGACGTTTACGTGCCCGGCTGCCCGCCTAGGCCCGAGGCCATTTTGGAGGGCGTGTTCAAAATCCAAGAAATCATCACTGGCCGCCGCTGGTGGCCCGAGCCCAGGGAGATGGCCTAATGGCGGAGACGCGCGGACTCGATCCGGAAAAGTGGCTGACCAGCTGGCGCCAGGCCGGGGCCTTTTCGGTCTCCCGCCACGACCTGGCCAAGGAGGGCCTTTTGGTCTCGGCCTTCTTGCCGGCCGGGGCCATCGTCAAATGCGCCCAAGAGCTCAAAGACGCCCGCTATAGCCTATTGGATCTTTCGACCTTGCAGGCCCAAGAGGGCTTCGTGGTCACCTACCACTTCGACGGCCTAGACGGCCCCGGGCGGGTGGCCTTCCGGACCTTGGTCCCCTTTAAAAAGCCAATTTTGCCTAGCCTTTACGACGTTTTTCAAGGGGCCGAGTGGCATGAACGGGAGTCGACCGATTTTTTTGGCCTGACCTTCGAAGGGAACCCCAACCTCATTCCCCTCCTCCTCCCCGACGACTTGCCTGGCCCGCCGCCATTGAGGAAAAACCCGGCCGACTTGGTCCCCTTGGCTAAGCTAGGCTTATTGGGCCAGGCCGAGATCCTTTGCCCCGACTTTGGGGACCTAATTGGCCTAGCCGCCAAAGAAGGGGGTGCGGCGTTATGACCGGCGGGTTTAATTTCGTCAACCCCTTCTCAGTCCTGGAAAGCCCCGGGACCACGGCTGGGGACTTCTACACCCAAAACTTCGAGAAAAAGGCCGCCCCTGGCCGGATCGTCCTAAACCTCGGGCCCCAGCACCCTAGCACCCACGGGGTCTTGCGGGTCCTTTGCGAGCTGGACGGCGAGTACGTGGCCCGGGCCGAGCCCGTCTTAGGGTATCTGCACCGCATGCACGAGAAAATGGGCGAGGTC
>JAITIH010000233.1 GCA_031279525.1 Deltaproteobacteria bacterium
TGAAGCAAATGATTGCGTCAGCTAATAGGGAAATGATTTTTCTAATCGTTGACAATATTAAAACACGCCATAGTAAGTTAGTGGATCAATTTCTTAAGTCAAACTCAAAACAGATTCAGATGTTTTATCTTCCTCCATACTGTCCAGATCTGAATCCTGATGAATACCTTAACAACGTTATTAAACTGCGATACCGCTCTGTCCCCTAAACCAAGTTCAAAAGAGGAACTGTCATCAGTTGTTTCTAGAATAATGAAAACGCTTCAGTGAGACGCCGGATTGCTCAAGAGTCTTTTTCAAAAAAAAGAGGTCGAATATTTCTCTAAATAGTTTTCAAGAATTATCCGCCAGGATAATAAACTGCGATACCGCTCTGTCCCCTAAACCAAGTTCAAAAGGGGAATTGTCATCAGTCGATTTAGAATAATGAGAACGGTTCAGCGAGGCGCCGGATTGCTCAATAGGCTTTTTCAAAAAAAGAGGTCGAATATGTCTCTAAATAGTTTTCAAGAATTATCCGCCGGGGTAATAATTCCCGCGTTAATAGTCAAAAACCCTTCCTTGACAAGCCGCCCGCCAAGGCTTACATTTTGAAAAGAGTGAGAACTCTTATATTTAGGGCCTTTTGAGCCGACTGGCCCTTTTTAAGTTTTGTCAAAGAATTAATATTACCCAAAGCTTTAGTCTTTCCTTTAAATTTAAATCGGCTTAGGCGCCTCCCCACCTTTTGGCTAAACGGCCCTCGCGAGCCCCAAGGCCGCAGGGCCCAACTGGCCAGGCCCGCCTTTAGGCCTTGCGCCTCGCGCCTTCCGCCCCCAAAAAAGGGCCAAGGGCCGCTTAAGCCGGAAAGACGTCCTTCATGAAAAAAGAAAATTACGTTCTAACCGGCTTAAGCTGCGCGGCTTGCGTGGCCAGGGTGGAAAAAGCCGTCGGCCGCCTCGACGGGGTCAGCCAAGTCAGCGTCAACCTTCTGAAAAACTCCATGACGGTGGACTTCGACGAGGCCAAAGCCCAAACGCGGGGCATAGTCCAAAGCGTGGTCCAGGCCGGCTACGGGGCGAGCCTGGCCGGCGAGGCCAAGGCCCTGGCCCCGGAACCGGTCGACGAGGCCTTAGCCTTAAAGCGCCGCTTTCAGGTTTCCTTGATTTTCACCGCCCCCTTGTTTTACCTGGCCATGGGCGACATGGCCGGCTGGCCGCTGCCCGCGGCTCTAAGCGGCCCGGAAAACGCCCTGGTCATGGCTCTTACCCAGTTTCTCCTGGCCCTGCCCACGGCCCTGGTCAATAAAAAGTATTTCGTCAATGGCTTTAAGTCCCTCTGGGCCGGGGCCCCCAACATGGACTCCTTAATAGCCGTGGGCTCCGGAGCGGCCATCGTTTACGGCCTGGCCAACGTCTACGTCATCGGCTACGCTTTAGGCCGAGGGGACGCCCATCTGGCCCACGAGGCCATGATGAGCCTTTACTTCGAGTCCGGGGCCTTAATCCTAACCTTAGTGACTTTGGGCAAATTCTTCGAGGCCCGGGCCAAGAAGAAAACCACCGAGGCCGTCCGAAGCCTTTTAGCCCTGGCCCCCAAAACGGCCACCGTGGAGCGGGACGGGGAGGAGCTGATCCTGCCGGCCGAGGAGATCCAGGTGGGGGATCTCTTGGTCGTTAAAGCCGGGGAGGCCATCGCCGTGGATGGGGTGGTCGAGGAGGGCCAGGCGGCGGTGGACGAGTCCAACATCACCGGGGAAAGCCTACCCGCGGAAAAGGGCCCTGGCGACCGAGCCGTCTGCTCCACGGTCTTAAAGTCGGGCTACTTAAAAGCCAGGGTCACCAAGGTGGGGGCCGAGACGACCTTGGCCCAGATCGTCCGCTTAGTCGACGAGGCCACTAGCTCCAAGGCCCCCATCGCCCGCCTGGCCGACCGGGTCAGCGGGGTTTTCGTGCCGGCGGTCTTTTTAATCGCCCTAGGCGCGGGCCTCATTTGGCTGGCCGTGGGCGAGGACGTGGGCTTCGCCCTTTCCATCGTCATTTCGGTCTTGGTCATCTCCTGCCCCTGCGCCTTGGGCCTGGCCACCCCCACGGCCATCATGGTCGGGGCCGGCCAGGGGGCCTTAATGGGGGTTTTGTTCAAGTCGGCCGAGGCCTTAGAGCGCTCCCATTCCTTGACCATGGCCGTGCTCGACAAGACCGGGACCGTGACCACCGGCCGGCCCGAGGTGGCCGCCTACCGGGCCGTCCCGGAGTTGGAGCCCGATAGGGCCTTGGCCCTAGCCGCCTCCTTGGAAAAAAATTCCGAGCATCCTTTGGGCCAGGCCATCGTCCGCCTAGCCCAAGAAAAAGGCCTGGCCTTAGAGCCGGTGGCCGACTTTAAGCAGTTCCCCGGGGAGGGCCTCGCCGCCGTCGTCGACGGCCAGACCCATTACGCCGGCAACCTAAGGCTCCTAACGGCCCACGGCCTGGGCCCAGGCGATTTTTCCGCCTCAGCCGAGGCGGCCGCCAGCCAAGGGGCCACGCCCATTTTTCTGGCCAACTCCGAAAAAACCCTCGGCCTCTTTGAGTTGGCCGATCAGGTCAAGCCGACCTCGGCCCAGGCCGTTCAGGAGCTGGCCGAGATGGGCCTGGAAGTGGTCATGCTGACCGGCGACAACGCCAAAACCGCGGCCGCGGTCCAGGCCAAGCTTGGCGTAAGGCGAGTCTTTTCCGAGGTGCTGCCCCAGGAAAAGGAGCGGATTATCCGCTCCCTTCAGGAAGAGGGCCACCAGTGCGCCATGATTGGCGACGGGGTCAACGACGCCCCGGCCCTGGCCCGGGCCGACGTCGGAATCGCCATCGGGGCCGGGGCCGACATCGCCATGGAGACGGCCGACGTGGTCCTGACCAAAAGCGACCTTCTGGACGCCGTCAAAGCCATCCAGCTGTCCCGGGCCGTCATCCGCAATATCCGGCAGAACCTTTTTTGGGCCTTTTTCTATAACGTCATTGGAGTGCCCATCGCCGCTGGGGCCTTTTACCACGCTTGGGGCCTAAAGCTTAGCCCCATGGTCGCGGCCTTGGCCATGAGCCTGTCTTCCGTCTCCGTGGTCTCCAACGCCCTAAGGCTTCGCTTCTTCGCCCCCAAGTTTAAGGCCGGCCCACCGGCCGCCCAGGCCGAGGCCTCCGTCAAGGCGACCTCGCCCCCATCCCAAGGAGAGACTTCTATGATTAAAAAACTGAAAATCGAGGGCATGACCTGCAAACACTGCTCGGGCCGGGTGGAAAAAATCCTAAAAGGCCTGCCTGGAGTGGAAAAAGCCGTGGTCGACTTAGACTCTGGCCTGGCCGAGGTCACGGTCAAAAACGAGCTGGCCGATCAAATCCTGACCCAACCGGTTTCCGAGGCCGGCTATCCCGCCCAGGTCATCCCTTAAAGGGGAGCCTTTCGTTCGAACCCCCAAAACCCTTGGTCCCGGCCATCGGGGCCTTAGCGATCGGAGCCTTCGCGATCGAAGCCTTCGCGATCGAAGCCTTATGGCCATAAAATCCTCAAAGGCGAGCCCAAAAGGCCAAGGGCCCGCCTTTTTAATTCCCCTTAAAATCCAGAACCTTAAAGGCCAAAGGCCTCAAGGCGCAGTCGGCTTTCTAACCAATTCCCCCTTAAAATCTAGAGCCTTAAAGGCCAAAGGCCCCAAGCCGCAGTCGGCCTTCTGGCCAATTCCCCCTTAAAATCCAGAGCCTTAAAGGCCAAAAAAAGGGCCGCGAAAGCCCCGGCCTTTTGGCCAAAAATCGGCCTTCGCGAAATAAATGGACAATTGACTCGAGTAGGGGTTATATTCGCCGGGCGGCGACGAACTAGCCATTAAGGGTCTTTGGTCAACGGCCGGTTTCCATCAAAGGGCTTCCCGTTGACTTTCTTGACCTTTAGAAAATTCAGCTATATATATTTTTATAAAAACTTATTATCTTTTATTTTATGGTTACTAATATCTAATTGATTTTGTTTATTTTATTTTTCCCTCCCTTTAGCGCGGCCGGGCTTAAAATGACGCGAGTCGTTAAGCCGTGATTGGTAAGGGCTAGCTCGTCTATCCTCACCGTTAAGCCTAACTGATTAAGGCTAAAATTTGACTGTTGACAAAAAAATACGAAATCGTTAATATAATTAATGATCAGCGTCCCTTGGGGCCATTTGGGTCGCATCGCCTTGGCCCATCCGGCGCCGCTAAAAGCCCTTTTGACCTAAGGCTTTTTGGGCTAGGAGGCGAAAAAAGGGACGCCCGGCTGAGAGGCTCATTATAGCCTTGTTTTTTTGATAAAGTTTATAATTTGATGATTTAATTTTAGTCATTTAGTTAGGCTATTTCTAATATGTTAATTTTTGATTTTAAAAATTTTATTTACATTTAAATATAACTGACAATGTTCGGCTTAAACTTTAAGCTTAAGCGACGTTCCCAAGAGAGGTTTATTTGTCTCGCTAGGGGTAGTTTTTTTGTTTTTAATATTTGAGTTTTTTATTATGAGTTTTTATTTTTAATATTAATATTATCATTTATTTAGTTGTAATTTAGTAAACTAATTAAAGACGCCGGGCCCGGTCGCGACCGCGAGCCTGGCGACCAATTTTTACCCTTTTCGTCGATCCGCCGCCACCGGCCCCCTTGGCTAGAAGAGCCCCTCAAGGGGACCTTGGGCGGCCCATGTAATTAGGAAATGGACCGAAAGGCCAAAAAACCAAAGAGAGTTTTTTGGCCGCCCTGGAGAAAGACTTCTTGACGCACCCTAAGAAATTAAACGAACAGAAAAAAGAACCCTTAATGGCTCTACCTTCGGGAGCCGAAATCGCCTTAGCGAATTATTCCGACGCCGAGGTCGACCCGGACCAATTCGTCGCGAACGCTCCCAATTTAGCCGCCAAAGCCGCGAGGCTAGGGGAAAAAGTGGGCCGCAAGAAGCCCATCGCCCCCAAAGCCCGTAAAAACAAAAATAAGGAGAATAATATGACCACGCCGAGCGAGAACCCTAGTGCTCCGCCAAGCCAAAGGGATATTGAAACGAAAACGACGAGAAAATCGCTAAGTCTCTTTAACGATATCCCCCCCTTGCCCGAT
>JAITIH010000289.1 GCA_031279525.1 Deltaproteobacteria bacterium
GGATGGGTCGTTCAAGTTCGTTTTTTGCGACGAGTCGATGGAGGCGTCCTTTGAGGACATCCGCAAACTGGCGCTTTTGGCGTTGGACGATAGAGCGACTCTTCAAGGAATGTAAGGAATACTTGGGCCTGGATCTCTATGAGATAAGCGCTTGGCTTGGCTGGCCTTAGGCATATGTCGCTGGTCTTCATAGCCCATTCGTTCGTCAACAAGTTGCGGCGAGAGTTCTCGCTCAAAAGCGAGACCAAGGGGCCGACGCCGTTTATCTCCGCGCTGGCGCCTCTCGCCGATTTCGTCGATGCCGCCAAAAAGTTTCAAAACAATGATGAAATTACTCATAAAAGTATATCTTATGCTACAACTAATATAACTAAGCATAAGCAAGTCATTAAGATAGGAATAATAGAATTAATTATTATTAAAACATCTCCTAAGGTTGGACAGTTGATAAAAGTAACCGACGCCAATCTGAAAAGTATGGCCAGAGCATTCGTGGCTCACTCAAATCGGGTAACAAACAACGCGATACTTCGATGTTCGACATAGGACAGACAGCCCAAAAAATTTTCATGATGACGGTCGAGGAAAAAATTTTTTTAAACACTCCATTGTAGTATTAGGGCGTTCTTGAAAATCAAATTAAAGGAAGCTTGACAAGTAGATTATAATTTCCTATGATCGGCAGGGTTTAAAGGAAGGGATTATTTTTGCGGCGCGTTTGGGCCGCGAGTTAGTTTAGCCTTTGATTTGGGTTTTCCCGCCCGGGGTGGCCTGGTAAAGCTGGCCGAGCGGAAAAATTATCGTTAATGTCAGGTTTTTTCGCTTAGAAAATCTTGCATTCTGGCAATTTTTGGCAATTTTACCAAAGTTTTTTTCGCGGAGGAAAGGATTTTATTTATGTGTAAGAAAATTTGCGGCGCCGTTTTCGCTATTTTCGCCGTAGCGCTTCTTAGCTCCGGCGTTCTTCTGGCTCAGGGCGTTAAGGATGTCACTCTGACCGACGCCGAGATTCAGACGTTCATCAAGGTCGCTGGGTCCGCCACCGATCCGGTCGCTATGAGCAAAATTATCGCCGACAGCAAACTCGATCCGATGAAGTGGGCCTCGGCCCAGGGCAAACTGTCCTTCATCCTGGGAATTAGGGCCATGGGTCAGGGCACGGACGCCGAGAAAGCCATGTTGGGCGGCAACCCCATGTTCAAGTTTAGCGACGCCGAGCTGGACTTGATTAACAAGAACGAAGCCGCGTTGCTCGCCGCTTATAAGACCATGACTACTCCTAAGTAGAAATAAGTTTATTTTTGGCGAATTCGTCGGAAAGGGTGGCCGCGCCACCCTTTTTTCGTTTGAACGCCCAAAAAGGGCGTCCCCCAAAGCACCCCTCCAAAAGGGAGCCCCTCAAAAGGGAGCCCCCTAAAATGGCGCTCTGGCCTAAACGCTCTTTCGCCAATGATCCCTTAATTTAACGAAACTTGGCTTAATAACACATATATTTTATTCTTACATTCATCGGTAAACATCTTAATTTTGCCTTATTAAAACCAGTTGTTATAATATAATAAGCCAGGGGCTTTTTTATTGAAGATCAATAGACGTATAATGCTAAATATTAAAAAAATATCGATATTTTTTGCCTTGACCGGCCGCCTGGGCGCGGCCATCGGGCTTAGGTTTAGGGAATGCCAGTCGCTGGCCTTATGGTTTTTTGATCGATCTTAAGCCGGCGGCCGTCGCCCAATCTAACCCCTAAAGCTTCGATAACCGCTAGATTTCCCGCCCAAAAGCGGTCGAGACTAATCTGGAAATTACGGGCGATAGAGCGAACGCGAATAAAAATTCATTGAAAATTCATTAAGTTAAGGAGATCGCGCGGTTTTTTGGGGCGAGGGGGGAGCCATATCGCCGAACCGCGTCGCCTATGGATTGCGAGTCGGCTTAACCTCGCGCGACGGCTAAGGCGGGCTAAAAATTGCGCGTCGTTAAAATAGATTGAAAACGTAAGGCCATCTATCGCGAGTTTAACGGCGGGGGCTTTTGGGCCTGGTCGCTTTATAAGCGCCACGCGCGCCTTCTTGGAAGCCAAAACTGGCTATTGGCGCCCAAAATTCCCTCGCGAGAGTTTTCTAAGGCTAAGGCGTTTTTTCCGGCCAAAAGGCCTTACTCGTGAAATAAACCTAAAGCTTTGCCCATGGTTAAGCCTTATGGTTAAGCCTTATGGTTAAACCAATTGCTAAGCCTTGAGAGCCAAGACTTGGGGCTAAGCCTTGAGGCTAAGCCTTGAGGGCCAAGCCTTTGGGCTAAGCCTTGAGGGCCTGGCCTTGAGAGTTAAGCCTTGAGGGCCTGGCCTTAAGGCCCAATCTTTAGGCTACTCTTTGGCCAAAATTAGCCGAAGTCATGGTCCAAAGGGCCAGTCCTCGTAAAAAACTCGCCTAAGGCACAAGCCTTGGGCCGGGGCTAGGCGCCCGGCCTGGCCGCGGTCCTTGGCGGCTAGGATCCGGCCCAGTTCCTGGGGCTCCAGTCGGCCTTGGGCCGCCTGGAGCAAGGTCCCGGCCATGGTCCTAACCATACGGCGCAAAAAGCCGGTCCCAAAAACGGCAAGGCGGGTTATATGTGGCTCTGGAAAGGACAACTCCAGCCTGGGGACGACCCGGACCGTGGTTTTGGCGTCGCCGCCTTGGCTTCGGAAGGAGGCGAAATCCCGCTCGCCTAAAAGATAGGGGAAGCATTTTTCGACTAGGCCCCAGTCAAGGCCCGACCCGACCGGCCAGGCCCGGCGAACGGTCAAAGGGTCGCGGACCGGGCTGGTCCCGAAGTCGTAGGTGTAGCATTTCCCGCGGGCCGAGAAGCGGGCGTGAAAGCTTAGGCTCGCCTCCTCGGCCTTGACCACGGCGATTTCTGGGGGTAGGAGGGAATTGGCCCCGGCCAAAAGCTGGGTCGGGGTCCTTGGGCTTGGGGTCAAAAAGCTGGCCACCTGGCCCTGAGCGTGGACCCCGGCGTCGGTCCGGCCGCTGCCGTGGAGGGCGACCTTATGGTCGCAGACCCGGCTTAGGGCTTCCTCCAGTAGCCCCTGGACGGTCGGGCCTTGGCCCTGCCTCTGCCAGCCCAGGAAATTGGCGCCGTCGTAAGCTATGAGGAGCTTAAAGTTTTTGACCATGGGCGATTTTATTCGGCGGGCGGGCGGTAGTAGGGGCCGCGATGGGCCTCAGGTTGGGGTAGGCGGCGGTCCTCGGGCGGGGCGGCTCGGTCGTGGGGCTTGGTGAAATACTCCCCGTTCCAAAAGAGGGGCAAAAGGTTGAATTGGGCCAGAAACCCAAGGCAAGGGCTCCCGTTAATGGTGGTGACGGTCAGGATGTCCAAGGCCTTAGGGTCTAGGACGCTGGCGTGGCAGGTCAGGCACTGCTCGAACCCCTGGTTAATGGCGGCCAGATCCCGGACGGCCCGGCGGTCGGACAAGGTGGCCGCGGTCACGAAGTCCAAAACCGAGATGGGCGGGACGTAGTTGGCCAAGGGAGCCGAGTTTAGCTCGTCGTTGTGGTCCACCAACAAAAGGTTTAAGTCGTAGGGCCGGGCCGGGGAGGCCGGGTCTCTTTCCGTGGGGCCGGAGGTCTGGCGGCTCTGGCAGATGGCTAGGATCTGCCAGCGTTCATTGGAGGGGAAGACCTTAAAGACGGTCGGGGCCCGGCCGTGCCCAAAGAGGGTCAACGCCCAAGGCCCGTGGATCTCCACCCAAAAACCGGAGCGGCTAGGGGCGACGTACTCGGCGGGGTTATGGGCGGCCGCGTCCAAAAGAGCCCTTCGGTCCACCGGGGAAAGGCCTTGGGCCAGGCCGTCCGGGGCTTTGACGAAGTAGTCCCGGATATCGGCGGCCTGGGCCGGGCCCGCCAGGACCAGGCCAATCAGGAAAAGGACCGCGGCCCAGCCGAAAAAGGCGGGCCTTACGCTGGCTTTTGGCATGTTGAGGCCTCTTTCCTTAGGGCGGCCTTTAAACCGGCCGGGGGCTGGTCAGCCATTTTTCCGCTAAGCCTTTCTCCAGGATTTTCTCGGCCAGCCAGAAGTCGAACTCGTCGTCGATATCCACGTTCTCTTCCCGGCTGGTGACCAAAGTTCCGGCCCGGGCCCCGAAAAGGCTCTGGCTTTTAATGGTCTCGGCTCGGGAGACGACGACCGAGCCGTCGTTGACGAACGCCGACTTTACGTCTTGGCGGCGGTGCTCCACCCCGTGAGGCGGGTAGAGGAGTCGCTCGAAGCCCGTGGCCATGGAGTCGAAATTTCCCGAGTTAAAGAGGCCCACAACGCGGTCGACGAGGCCTGGGCGGCGGACGGGGCTGGTGGGCTGCAAAAGGGCCACGGCCTGGCCGCCTAAGGCGTCTAGGGCGTGCTCTAAGACGAGGCGGCTTACGGTCTCGTCCTGGGCCAATTCTATAGGCCGCGGGAGGACCTCGGCCCCGTAGGCCCGGGCCACGCCGGCGATCTCCTCGTCCTCGGTGGAGACCACGAAGCGGGTTAGGAGCCTAGACTCTAAGGCCGCCTGGATGGACCAGGCGATTAAGGGGGCCCCAGCGATGGGTTTCACGTTTTTTCGGGGCACCCCTTTTGAGCCGCCCCGGGCCGGAATGACGCCCAAGATCATGGCTTTAGGGCCTTTTGGCTGGTCTAGCCAGCGTCAATAGCCGGCTGCCCCAGAGGTTTTGGTGGATCACGGCCGGGGTTAAGGCCGGGTGAAAGACCGGGGCCTCGCCCAGGTAGGGGTCCTCAAAGCCCAAATGGTTATTGATGGCCCCTAGCTCGGTGATGACCGTTTCCATCTCCAAGATCTCGAAGCCCATGACCTCCAACAACTTGGCCAAGGAGGTGGGGTTAAAGTGGTTTAAATGGGAATGCCCCCCAAAGGTGTCGCTGCGCTCGTGTAATAGGCGGGTGGCCAAAGACCCGGCGTTGGGCACCAGGATCAACAGGATGCCGTGCTCCGGGAGGATCCGGCGAACCTCATAGAGGATGTTTTTGGGCTCGGTTAGGTGCTCCAAAACCTCCCACATGGTGATGAGGTTAAAGGAGCCTGGGGCGATGTCGGCCAGCTCCATGGATTTGACGATGACTTTAATGCCGGCTCGCTCTAGGCTGTCCGCCGACTCCAAGTTCAGCTCCATGGCCACGGCTCGCCAGTCCCGCTCCAGGGCCATCAAGATGAAGTCCCCGTTGCCGGCCCCGATATCCAAAAGATCCCGAGAACCGTTTAGGTAAGCCGAGGCCAGATCTAGGCCGTAGCCGAACTTTAAGACGTCCATGTCCAGCTGGGGCTTGGACTTTAAGACGGTCTTCCAGGCGATTTCCTCGCGCCAGTACTGGATCAGGATGTCTTCCCTTAATATGAGGCTGACGTAGATAAGGTCGCAGGCCTTACAGCGGACGTGGCGGAAGCCGTCTTTGACGAAAATGGCGGGGCCTGGCGGGGCGTCGCAAATCGGGCAGTTGCGGGCCCTGGTCATGTCCAGCTGAATGAGGCCCGTGGCCGGATCGATGAATTTGGCGAAAGGCTGGCGAACCATCCGGTCCCGGCCGGTGTCGCGGTTGAAACGGGCGGTTCCCACCACCAAGGAGGCGTCAAAGGCGTTTTTGCGATCCAGGCGCAATTGGGCGTCTTTGCGCCACTCCGATTGCGTTTCCTTCATATGTAAAAAACACCTCGAACCAGGCTTGGCCCAAAAGGCGGCCTGGAAAATATCTAGATACTTTCGGCTGAGGATCCTAAACTATTTAACTGGTTTAGCCATTTGCCCAATTGGCGAATGGCCGGTTTGGCCGTTCGCCGATTGGGCTATTTACCGATTTAGCTATTTACCGATTTAGCTATTTACCGATTTAGCTATTTACCGATTTAGCTATTTACCGATTTAGCTATTTACCGATTTAGCTATTTACC
>JAITIH010000098.1 GCA_031279525.1 Deltaproteobacteria bacterium
TTTTTCTTTTCACCTTATATCTTCTTATCGTCACCCTCTTCGGCCATCTTTTGGCCAAATTCGCCAAGCCCCTGGCCTCCCCTAAGGTCGCGGCCGGCCAAATAGCCTTGGTCGTGGCCGTCGTCGCCTACGCCTGGCTCCACGCCCAGGGCTTTAAGGTCACCCGCCACGAAATCGAGCTGCCCGGCTTGGTTAGCCCAGTGAGCGCAATCCATATCCCCGATCTTCATCTAGGGGCCCACCGGGGAGAGCGATACCTAAGCCGGCTGATCGAGACGGTCAACGGGCTAAAACCGGACCTCGTCGTCTACAACGGCGACCTGGTGGACAGCGACTACGCCTTAAGGCCGGAGCTGTTCGAGCTTTTTTCAGGGGTTTGGGCCGAGCAGTATTTCACGACCGGCAACCACGAGTTTTACGTCGACACCAATAAAGCCCTAAAGCTGATCGAGGAGGCCGGGATTCGAATCCTGCGCTCCCAGACCGCCCAGACCCATGGCCTGGAGATCATTGGCCTTGAGTACATGAACGGCGACCGGGCCTCCACCGATATGCACCGGGTCAACGACCTCTACATGGACGAGGAGCTGCCCAAAATCCCCCTCTCGGGCCTGCCGCCCATCCTGGTCCATCATAGCCCGGTGGGCCTTAGCGAGCCGGCCAAAACCGAGCCCTAAGGCCTAAACGCCCTTTTACCCCCCTTTAGCTTAGTAATGGTTTTAGCGTGATAGTCTTAACAATCGACACAGATTGGGCCCCGCCTGAGGCCACGAAAGCGGTTCTTTTAAAAGTTCGCGAGCTCGGCGTCAAGGTCACGGTCTTCTTTTCCGAGCCTAGCCCCGTCCCTTACTGGCCCCTTTTGGAGGTCGGGGCCCACCCCGACCTTTCTCGCCGCTTCGCCTTTAACGACCCGGGCGGGCCCACCGCCATGGCCACCATGGGCCACGACGCGGCGGTCATGGCCGCCGAGGGGGCCATCTTGGCCAAATTCAAAGAAACGATTCCCGGGGCCGAGGCGGTCCGGACCCACCGCTTCTACTGGCACTCGGACCTGGCCCGGGTCATGGCCAAAAACGGCTTTAGCCACGACAGCTCCATGATTCTGCCGTACCTGCCGGGCATTAAAGGATTTCGGGTCGGCAAGCTTAACCGCTGGCCCGTCTGGGCCAGCGACCACCTCCACTTAATGCGCGGCTTTCCCTTAGACCGCCTGGACATGCCCTACTTTAACGAGCCGGGCCTTAAAATCTTCTGCTTCCACGTGGCTTATCTTTACCTAAACGCCCGCTCTTTAGAGGATTTCAACATGATCCGAGCCCGGCTAGACGGCCAAAGCCAGCCTAAACCCCTAGAAGGGGCGGGCGTCTGGACCCTTTTTGAGCTTTTAGCCGAAAAAGTCGCCAAAACTTCCCAAGGGCTCTGGCTGAAGGACTTGCCGCCGTCCACGGTCCTGGACAACTTTTCCGTCGACTACGCCGCCAGCCCGACGCTTTAGGCTATCCATAAGGGCCCGACCTCCTTAGACCGGCCGCCCAAGGCGGGCCTTTAGGCCAGCCGTCTTTTGGCGGCCAAGCCGGCCGCAGGGCTTACCTTATAGGGAGCCGCCCTGGCGAGCCGCCCAAAAGTTAGGCCTTTCAAAGGCCATTTTTTGGCCTTGGGGGCGGGGGCTTTTTTAGATTTTCTAGATTTTTTAGATTTTTTAGGTTTTTTTAGGTTTTTTAAGTTTTAGGGGCCTATAGGGATTTGGGAAATGGCCTTTAAGGGGCCGCTAAGGCTTTAATGGGGGGGGGCCTTAACGGCCCCAAAAAAGCCTTGGCGGCCCTATTAGGCTTAGACGCGCTTGACGCGGTAGCGGACGCTGGGCCGGCCGCCGGTTTCGTAGTCGACCCGGCAGTCGAGCAATTTCGCGGCGGCCATGTTTTTTAAGTAGCGGCGGATGGTCACCTTGGAGAGCTCCACCCGGGCGGCCACGTCCTCGCAGTTCATGTACTGGCCATGGCCCTGGGCCAGGGAATCGAGAATGAGATTCCATGTGGCCGGCTGCAAGCCCTTGGACAGCTCCGGGGCCAGGCCCTCGACCACGCCGCCCAAGAGGCGGTCGATGCGGGCGTGATACAGCCCGCCGACGCAATTTAAGGTCTCCTTTTTTGCCATATAATTGACCATGGCCTCGATGAAGCGGGCCTCGGTAAAGGGTTTGACCAGGTAATCGACCACCCCTAGGCGCAGAAGCTCCTCGACCAAGGACGGGTCGTTGGCCGCGGTCACCATCAGCGCGTCGATCTTGATTCCTTGGCTTCTAGCCAAGCGCAAAAATTCTAAGCCGTTTAAGTCCGGCATGTAGACGTCCAAGACGGCCAAATCCGCCTGATGGCCCTTTAACCACTTTAAGGCCTCCCGCCCGTTGGGCAAGGTGGCCTCGACCGATACTTTGGGCAATCTTCCCAGGTAGACGCGATTGATCTGGGCCACCATGGGATCGTCCTCGATCACGATTACTTTTAGCATCGTACGCCTCCTCGGTCCATCTCGCCCGCGCCCAGCCGGGGTTCCCGGAAAACCAGCTCCATGGTGGTGCCCACGCCTTTGTCCGAGTCGATGGTCATCTGGCCGCGGCCGGAGTCGACCACGGCCCGGATAAGGCTTAGGCCTAAGCCCCGGCCTGGCCCCTTGGTGGAGTAGCCTGGGCCGCTCATGAGGGCGATCTCCTCGGGCGAGCAGCCGACCCCGGTGTCGTCCACGGTGATGATTAGCCCCAACTCGTCCTCGCGGACGAAGAGGGAAATCTCCCTTGGCGACTCGTCCTCCCCGTTCGGGCCAATCTGGAGCTCGGCGGCGACGATGGCCTCGATGGCGTTGTCCACGAGGTTTCCGACTAAGGTGATGAGGCTTTTTGTGGACAAAAAGCGGCTGTGCCTAGGGATCTGGCTTTCGGCGACGACCCGCAACCGGACGCCCAACTCGTTGCAGCGGTTTATTTTGCCTAAAATTAAGGCCCCTAAGGTCCTGTTTTCTATGTTCTTCGCCACCGCGGACAAAGTTTCGCCTTGGAACTGGCTGTTCTCGGCCACGTATTTCTTGGCCTCTTCGTAGGCCCCGCTCCTAAGCAACCCCAAAATCACGTGAAGCTGGTTTTTGAACTCGTGGGTGTTGGCCCTTAAAGCCTCCAATAGATGGTTAAAGCCGGTGATCCGCTCAGCTAAGCTGGTCAGCTCGGTGCGGTCCCGGATGATGGCCAAAGCCCCGACCAAGCGGTCGTGGCTTTTTATGGGCAGCTTGTTACAGATGGCGTTTATGTCGTCGTCGACTAAAGTGAAGTTGTGCTCCTTGCGCCCGGACAGGCTCTCCTTTAGCTTAAGCTCGGGCAGAATCCGGTCCACGTCCTCGCCCATAAGGACTTTATTCCGTAAATTCAGGATATTAATGGCGGCCGAGTTGACCAAAATGACGCTCCCGCGCTCGTCGATGGCCAGTAAACCCTCTTCTAAAGAGTCGATGACCTCCTGGCGCTGGAGGAAAATCCTGGCGATCTGGGCCGGCTCGAAGCCCAACAAAGAGCGCTTGACGCTGATGGACAACAAGACCAAAAGGGCCGTGCTGATCAGAAAGACCAAGCCTAAGGTCTTTAAATGAACCCAGACGACCCCTTGCCTTAGGGCGGCGACGTTGTCCATAAGGGCGCTTACGTGAACGAAGCCTAGGGCCTGGCCTTTTTGGTCGACGACCGGGTAAAAGTAGCGGCTCTGGTAGCCCAGGGTGCCGGAGCCAAAAGAATGGTAATTTTCGCCTAAAATGGCCGGACCCTCGTCGCCGCCGACGAATTTTTGCCCAACCCGGGCTTTGTCCGGGTGGTAAAGGCGGATGGAGTTGACGTCGGCGACGGTGATTACGTCTATGTCGCGCTGCTTAGCCAAGACCTCGTCTAAATATTTCTCTAATTCCGGGGAAATGCGGCCCTCGGCCAAAGCGGCTTTCACCTCGGCGTCGTTGGCCAGAATCTGAGCGACGTTATGAAGGTTGTCGATTAACCCCTTCTCCAAAGTCTCCACGCTATAGCGGACCGCCAACCCCAAGGAGAGGACCAAAATGACGGCCGCGACAAAAATATCCAAGGCCAGCATTTTAGACAGCAAAGTCTTTCTAAAAGGGATAAATTTACACATTTTAACCCACTTAAATGGGGCTCAATTCGTTCGCGCCTTTAGCGACTTGAGCCCTATGGCCCAAATCTTCGCCTATCGATTATCCCATATCGCCCGGCCCTTTCGCAAGCGCGGCCGCGCGGACCCCTTTTAAATCGGCCCATTTATTGGCGATCCCCCTTAGGGAATCCGCCTGCGACGGCTAATTTGTGGCCTTTACCCCTAAAAATCCGCTTATAGAGCTTTAAGATAAAAAATCCAAAAAAATAGGCCCCCCAAAAAACCCGATAAACGGGGCCTTTGGCCCGATTCCGCCATAGGGAGCCAAAAAACCGCCATTTCCTAAGGCCAGAGACTTTTTAGGGCTTACCTAAAGACGCCATTTTGCCGCCATAGCCGCCCTTAAAAGAGCCCAGTTAATTTTTTTTCTCGCCGTCCGGGCTTTGTTAGGCCCTAAGCTTTTCCAATAACCCACTAATTTTAAAGGATTTTTCCCCTAAGGCCCAAGGCTTTTAGGGTCTACTTTTTTTACTTTCAAAAGCTTTTTAAATTTAGCTAAGCCTTATTTAACTTTCCAATGGCTAGACATAAAAATCATAGGCCTTAACATTAGTTTTAGGTAGAGGTCTCATCCATTTATCGGACAACACAAAATTTTCGCCAATAAGCGAATTCGAGAGGGCCAGACTCATGGAACGCACTTTAAACAACGCTCAGCCAATCCCGGCGAAGGCGCCCAAAGATACATTTCAAATATACGGCATGCCGTGGTATTATTTCGTCGTCTTTGGGCTGATGATCGCCATTGCGGCCTATATAGGCAAGCTCCCCATCGGCATGGTCGGGGCTTTTCCCCTCATGATAGTCATGGGGGCCGTCTTTGGGCTTATTGGGGATAAAACCCCTTTCGTCAACACCT
>JAITIH010000122.1 GCA_031279525.1 Deltaproteobacteria bacterium
AGGACCGCCTGGCCAACCTTGGGCACGTCTTCCAAGGTCAAGGTCAGCCCGTGCCGGGCGTTCAGCATGTCGACGATGGCCACTAAGGCGTCTGGGATGTCCAGGACCGCGAAGGCCACGAATAGGCACAGGCCGCAGGAGTCCACGGCGGCCGTGGCGATTTGCAGGTTCCTGGACAGCTCCACCTGGCCGGCCGTGGAGAGGGGATCGACCGTGCCGCCCACGCTTAGGATGTTGGCGGTGACCGCGTAGCCGGCCGTGTGGTCCGCCCCCATGGGGGTGGTGGCGTAGGTGACGCCCTGGCCTTTGACGGCCCTAGGGTCGTAGGCCGGGAGGCTCTGGCCTTTTACGACGGGCACCCGGCGGACGCCGTAGACCCGGCCGGCCGTGGCCGCGCCGCAGCCAATGACCCGGCCCAAAGCCGTGCCTTGGCTAATTTGGGTCATGACGTCCAAAGCCCCTTGGGCGTCGCCGAACTTTAAAAGGCCCGCGTCCATCAAAACCGCTAAAGCCGCCCCCACGTCGATGGTGTCGACTCCCACGTCGTCGCAAATGTAGTCGTAGCGGACGATCATCTCAATGTCATTGACGCCGGAGTTGGGGCCAAAGGCCCACAGGGTCTCATACTCCGGCCATTTGCCCATGAACTTGCCGTTTTTGTCTGGGAATATGCCGCTGCAGCGCATTATGCAGCCGGTCATGCAGCCGTGGGAGACCACGCCCTCGCCGCCCCTTTCCGTGGTCAACTGATTGAGCATTTCCCCGGAGACGGCCTCGTGGTCGTCGAAGCGGCCTTGGGAGAAGTTAAAGGTCGGCAGCCCCCCGGCCTCGTGGAGAATGTTGACTAAAACGGCGGTCCCGTAGAGGGTGAGGCCTTGGCTCGTGACTGGGTGGGTGGTTAGGGCCTTAGTGAAGCGCCTGGAGGCCGCGGAGAAAGCGTCTTTGTCCTTAATGGGGACCCCTTTGGAGTCGCCGGGGTCGATGATTATGGCCTTAAGGCCTTTGGAGCCCATGACCGCCCCAACCCCGCCGCGGCCGGCGTGCCTGGTGGGCCTGAGCTCTCGGTCGGTGAAGGCGATGGAGGCGGCGGTCAGCTTAAACTCGCCGGCTCGGCCGATGGTTACGTAGCTGCACTTTTTGCCGTATCGTTCGACCAATTTGCCCACCGCCGCGTAGTTGTCTAAGCCCTGGACGGTGGCGGGGACAAGTTTAGCCGAGTTCTCCGTCACCTCCAGCTGGAACCACTGCCCCTCCGGGGCGATGTCCTCGATGACGATGGCGTGAATGCCCATTTTGGCCAGGTGGCCGCCTGGTTGGCCGCCGCTGTTGGCTTCCTTGATGCCGCCGGTTAAGGGGCTTTTGCAGCCCACGGAAATGCGATTGGCGTTGGCGCAGGCCGTGCCGCCCAATAACCCCGGGGCCATGACCAACTTGTTATGGGGGCCTAAGGGCGAGCAGGTGGGTTTCACTTCTTTGTTGACTATTAAGGAAGTCAGCCCTCGGCCGCCTAGCCCGGCGTAGGCCTCGGGCGGGTCTTGGAACTCGCATTCCTGGGTGGCCATGTTGACGCGTAAAATTTTGACCATGGGGTTCCTCCGAAAACGACCCTTTAAAGGCTTGCGGCCTTATTTTTGGGCCAAAGAAAATTGTTTCGTTGAGGAAAGAGTAAAATAAAAAATATGTTTTGTCAATAATTTTTTTAAAAAAATAGTTTTTATGTATAAAACGACATATATCGTATAAAACTATTAATGAATCGCGCGGCTAGGCTTATGGCTTTTGACCCTGCCCCTTAGCGGGGCCACTTGGAAATTTGGTAAACGGCAGGTTAAGGCTTAACGCGATTTGTCACCTTTCGTAAATAATTTAGGATTTTAACTTATGAGGCGATTATGGCCAAAAAAAAAGGCCTTGTCAATAAAAAACTTAATATAATCAAATAGTTATGCCATTATTGACATAACTAAGGCCAAGGCCTTTAAGGGCTCCGCGGCCGGCGTTCAGCCCGTAGGCCAGAAATTTTTTGATGGATTTCCAAAAAAGGAAGGTTTTTGGCGACTGGGAACGGAATAAAAACAAACGTAACTGCCCGAAAACGCTTAACTTACGGATTTAGGCCCAAAAATGGCAAGGTTTGACCATGGGCAAGTCTTTTGGGGGCGCGAAATTCCTAACCGCCCTTTTGGCGAGGCCTTTGATGCCATTTTAGCCTGGGGGCCAGGGCCAGGTCGCGGCGGTGGCGGGCTTTTAGGCGCTGGCCCGGGCGAATTCCTCTTCTCTTTTTATTATCTCAGACCCCATGGCGGTCAGTTCCTGGGCCGTAAAGTCGCGGCCGTAGCGGGCGGTCAGAAGTTCGGCTAAGGCCGCGAGAGCCTCGCCCGTCAGATGGCCGGCCGCCTGTTGGCACAGGCCCAGGCAGTCTAAAAAGGCCGTCCTCTCCGGGGGATGGGGCGATTGCTTTAAAAGGGCATTGGAGTCCTTAAAGCTTAGCCCTAAAGCCTGGGCCACGGCCTCACGGCCTTGGCCCAAAAGCGCGCCCAAAGGCGATAAGGCTTCCATCTCCTTAAAGAAAAAGCGAACCCCTTCCGGAGTCCGGGGAGCCTTGCCGGCCTCAAAAGCCAAGTCCATGGAGCCGGAGAGCTCGAAAGCCTCCAAGCCCAGGTCGTTGGAGAGGCGCTTAAAGCCGTCGATTAGCTCTTTCGTGTCCGGAAGGCTGGGCTCAAGGCCCCAAAGGACGGCCAACTCGTCCTGATGTCGCCAGGCTTTATTGGGTTTCGCGCAGCCGATGGGGCAATTTAGGCAGCCCTCGTCCCTTTTTTCGCTTTTTCCCGCTTTCTCAGCTTTCCCGGCTTTTTCGGCTTCCGCCCTATTCTCCGCCTCTGTCATATTTTCGGCCTCTGTCATATTCTCCGCCTCTGTCATATTCTCCGCTTCTGTCATATTTTCGGCCTCGGCCATATTCTCGGCCTCGGCCATATTTTTGGCTTTTCCCGGTTTTTCGGCTTCTTCCTTGATCGTCGCGGTCAGGAAATATAGATCGTCAAGATCGTTGGGCAAGTTTTCGAGGAATTGGTCCATCGAAAGGCTCTGGCCGTTCCATTCGACGGAGTCCTTAGGGTAAGACGCGCCGTAGCGCCGCAGCTGTTTGGCCGTCGCCCAAATTCCCCGGGCCAGAAAATGAGGGGCCAGCTTCCGAAGAACCAGGCTATAGAGGGCCAGGGTAATTTGGCCGTCGACGGGGTCGAGCCGTTGGTTGTCCGCGGCGTAAGTAATGGAATTCCGAAGGCCTTTTAGGGGGCTATCCTTTTTCAGGGCCAGTCCGGCCACGCCCGGCAAGCCGGCGGCCAGGGCCAGGCGGCTCTGGGGACGGGCCTGGGCCGCGGCTAAGTCGTCGACGGAGGAGCCGTCCAGGATGATGGCCTCTAAGCCGGCGATCTGGCCCGGGCTTAAGCCGAAGTCGTCTTTGAGCATAGACTCCAAAGGCTGGCCCACCCGGCAGTCCACTAAGACGCCGGACTGGCAGATCAAGGCCCAGCCAGGGCTGGCCGACTCAATATGGACGCCCCTAAGCCGGCGAGCTTTGAGCTGGTCGCCTTGGGATTGGCTGGCCTGGGATTGGCTGGCTTGAGATTGGCCGTTGCGGGGCACGGGCGCTCCTTAGTGGGCCTTTACAAAAGGCCGGGAAAGGTCGGCGAAAAGGGCGGAGCCAATAGCGGCTCGCCTTTTTCGCCGTTAATAGTTACGCCCCGCCGGTGGCGAAGGGCTTTAGCCCCGCGGCTGGCCTAAAAAAGGCTTAGGCGAGCGCGGGGGCTAGAAGGCTCATTTGGAGAAGTTTTTTCGATTGTAGTCTTTTTATTTTCCTAAAGCCAGCGCGCGCCCCAACCCCCATCGCGGCGCCATGACCCTTTTGGCCTTCTTTTTGGTTGGCTAAAAAAATAAGGCCGCCAAGGGCTTTCGCGCCCTTTAGGGCGAAAGTCTTTGGCGGCCTAAGCCCTCTGCGAGGCGACTTTATTTCCAGTTGCAGGCGCTTTGAACGGGCTTTAAGGCCTCGGCCAGGTCGTCTAAGAAGAAAATAGTCCCCATTACTTCCCGGTTCTGGTAGCCGGTCCGAAAGATGATTTTGTTGGCGTTGAGCATGGCCCTTAAAAGGACGATGGGCTTGGGGGCGAAGGCCCCTTTTTGGTCGACCGAGGCGTTCCAGGTTTCCTTGGCCACGGCCCCATCGTCGATTTGGTACTCCATGTCGACTTTGTTGGAGTCGACGTCCAAAGGCAGGCCAAAGTTCACGTAGAGCTCGGTTTTGTTGCCCTGGCAGGTGACGAACAAGCTGGCCTGCTGGAGCGCCCCGTTGACTTGGGCGTGGCCGATGGCGGCCAGGCGCAGGACCCTAACGGAAAGGCCGCTGCCGGAGCCGGACAAGCGGGTGGCCCAGGGCCCTTGGATCTTCCATTCGGAGTTGGAGCCCAAGACGTCGGCCACGGTCAGGATTTTTTGGGCGGGCTGGGCCTCGGCGACCGTCTTGGCCGTGGCCGGCGGAGCCGCCGAGGCCTGGGCGGACACGGATTTGACGTCCTGGTTGATGAAGGGGGAGTTTAAGCCGTACTTGGCGGTCAAGTAGTTGCGGATTAAGACGGCCTTAATGAGGTGGAGGGTGCCTAGCTCGCTTTCTAGGGCCGAGGCCGACTCCTCGTTAAGGCCGGGTTTGGCGGAGTCCCTTTGGTTTATGTACTCTGTTAGCTTGACTAGTTCCGCTTCTATGGTCTGGGCCTGCTGGGGATCGGCGGTCGTTTTGTTGCCCTTGACCGAAGTTTGGGCCCCGGACTCCAAGACGGCCGCCTCCTGGGCCAAAAGGGAGTCGGTTAGGCGCAGTTCGGAGACGATGGCCGTCTTAAGGACGTGGACGGGCCCGCCGGACTGGAACGATTTAAGCGACTCGGTCTCCTCTTCCAAAAGCTGGGCCAATTTCTGGCGCTCCGCGGCGATCTCCCGAACTTTAGGGCTGGCTAAGTTCGTCAGGCGGGCGTTGACGGAGGCCAAGCTTTGGCGGGCGTTTTCCAGCTCTCGAAAGAGAAAGTAGCCGCCGCCGGCCAGGGCCAAGACTAAGACGACTAAGACGCCCAAGGCGAATTTAGGGGAGCCAGCCTTGGCCGGGGCGGGGTCGGTCTTGGCCTTTTCGCTGGAGCCGACCTTGGCCTTTTGGCCGTCCTGGGCGGCCCGGGCGGGCCGGGCCGAGATGGTGGGCTTGGCCGGCGGAGCCTCTGGCGTGGGCTCTGGCGAGGCCTCGGCCTGGCCCGTCCCGGGGAATTCATGGCCTAAGTTGGACGACGGCTTGGGCATAGGCGGGCTAGACGGCGTTTGGGGCAGGTCCTCGTAGATGGAGAAAATATTCCCGCAGCTCTGGCAAACGGTCTGCTTCCCTATAAATTCGGGCTTAATGCTATAAGCGGCTTGGCAGTTAGGGCATTTAGCTCGCATACGCGCTTTGTCTCCATTGGGGGCGGCGAGCCCCGTTTAAGGAAAGGCGATAAAGGCTAGGCGATTCTCAGCGACTGGCGAGAATCTTCTTTTTTTGGGCCAGAAACTCGGCCTCGGACAAGGCTCCCTTGGCCTTTAAGGCGGCTAGGCGCTCCAGCTGGCTGAGCCGCTCGGCTTGGGGGGCGATTTTTTCGCTGACCGGCCCTCCGGCCATGGCCTCGGCTAAAAGAGGCATGAGGGAGGGGAGGCTTCTTTTGTTGACGTATCTTAGGCGCGTCTGGGTGTCCCCGCAGTTGAAGACGATCTCGCCGAAGAAAAGCCCTAGGCTATGATAAATCATCTTGACGCAAGAAAGGGGGATCTCCAAAAGCTTATACCCGAATAAGTAGCCTTGGCTCAAGAGGATGACCCGCAGATTGGTGACCACCAAGAGCCAGGGGCTTAGGCTAATGAGACCGCGAGTGATGGCCACGATCTTTTCCTCGCCCATGAGAATCTGGGGGAGGTAGGCCAGGGCCCGGCCAACCCCAAAGCGGCCCAAGAGCCCCATGTAGCCGTGCTCTTCCACCAGCTCTTCCGGGGTGAGCTCATACTCGAACTCAAAAGCTCCCATATGGTCTCCAAAAAGTCGAAGTGGCCCCCCCAAAATGGCTTCGTCGTGGCCTTACGGGGCCTTGGCCAGGGGCCAAAATGGCCTTTTAGCCAAATCCGCCGTAAGGCCAAAGGGCGGCTTCAAGCTCAGGCTTAGCCGCCGACTAAAGGCACGAAGCGACAGGCCAAAAGGTTCCGGCTGGTCACCTGGCCGTTAGCCCCCTTGCGGAAGAGGACCAGGTTCTGGTTGTCGGGCTGGCCAATGGGGCAGACGAGCCGGCCGCCGGGGCTTAGCTGTTCAAGCAAGCGCTTAGGCGTCCGAGAACCGAAGGCCCCGACCGCGATGGCCGAGAAAGGGGCCATTTCCGGCCAGCCCAAAGAGCCGTCGCCCAGCTTTTGAAAGACGTTTTTGAGCCCCAGCTTTCTGAGGTTGGCCCGGCCTAACTCGAAAAGCCCGGGCAAAAGCTCCACCGCGAAAACCTCGCGGGCCAAGGCGGCCAGGATGGCCGTGTGATAGCCGCAGCCTGAGCCTATCTCCAAGACCCGGTCGTCGGGGGACAGCTCCATGGCCTGGGTCATGAAGGCCACCATGTAAGGCTGGGAGATGGTCTGGCCGTAGCCGATGGGCAACGGGTTGTCGCCATAGGCCCGGTTGGCCATGGCCTCGTCGACGAAGGCGTGCCTGGGCATGCGGCCCATGACGTCCAAGACGGCCCTGTCGGCGATGTCCCGGGCCTTTAGCTGGGTCTCGACCATGCGCTCTCGGGGTTTGGCCAGGGCCTCCTCGCCCGGGAAAGGCGGGAGCGGGACCGCGAGCGGCGGCGGCTCTTTGGCCGGGCTTAAGGCCTCGCCTAAGCTAGCCTGGCCTTTGATTTCGGTTTTAGGGATCGCGGCCAAATTCCCCACCCTCAAAGCGGATCGCGTAAAACCCGTCCTTGCGTTAGCGTAGCCTGACTGACCTTCAAGGCCGTCGTTCAAAAGGCCGTCGCCCTAAAGGCTAGGGTCAAAAAAGCTAGGGCCAAAAAGCTATGGCCAAAAGAAGCTAGGCCAAAAAAGGCTAGGGCCAAAAAGCTATGGCCAAAAGAAGCTAGGGCCAAAAAGCTATGGCCAAAAGAAGCTAGGGCCAAAAAAGGCTAGGGCCAAAAAAGGCTAGGGCCAAAAAAGGCTAGGGCCCAAAAGAAGCTATGGCCAAAAATAGCTAGAGCCAAACAAAGCTAG
>JAITIH010000160.1 GCA_031279525.1 Deltaproteobacteria bacterium
GGAAGATGAGCCGACGGCCCTTATAGCCGCCCACGTCCTCCGAGACGATGTTGATGCCGTTTTTCTTTAGGAGTTTCCGGGCCATTTTGACGTTTTTCTCGCCGGTGTTGCTCTTGGCGTAGCTGGGGCTGGGGTCGCCGCCCCCGAAAATCTGGGCCTCCAGGTCTTGGACCCGGCTGCCAATCCGGCGCAGTTTGTCGATTAGGGCCGGGATGGCCACGTCCCCGAAGTCGTTGGAGCTGGATCCAAAAAAGCCGCTTTTTGGGTACATGAAATGGTTCATGCCGCCGATTTTCAGGCGGCGGTCGTGAAGGCAGACGGCCACGCAGGTTCCTAGCACGGCCGAGATCATGGCCTGTTGCCCACAAGTGAGCACGTTGCCAGGGGTGAGGTGGTAGCGGTAGATTTCGACAGCGTTATTTGAAGTCGCCATGGTCTCTCTCCAGAGAATTTAATCGCCTGAGACCATATAACACATTCTGAAATGTAATACAAGATCAATTCAGGTCATCGGTACCGTTTTCAGATAATTAATTCTCTTAGGATCGGCATACGAAAAAATAAAATCGATACTGAAATATTGACCCTAAATATTTCTTGGCCAGCCTAAGAAGAAATGACTGAAAAAGGTTTACGCCGTTTATTCTTAACTGTCGATCCCAGATTGAAGGTATTCCAAAGTAATGGGGCCAATCCGGGACAACTGGAAAAAATTAGAGCTAATTTAAAAACGAAAATCCGAGCGAAAGGTTAAAAATCATCGCCGGTGGCCTCTCGGCCCCCTCCTAGGGTGAGAGGCCAACAATTTTATACTTGTAATATATCAGAATCAAGCCCCTGAAAGAAACCCCAAAAATAGGCGCGCCTTACGGCTAAATTTGACGGTCCAAGCGCGCTATTAAATAGCTATAATAACTTATAAAAAGTATAATATTAATAAAATTTATTTTAAATTAGGAGATAAGCCGAGATCCCGCGAAAAGCTTGGGAAAGCCAAAATTCTTTTAAACGAAAAATTTTGGGGGCGAAATGGGTCTAAGAAGGAGACCGAAGGGAGAGCGAAGGCGGGGGCCTTAGGAGCGCCAATCGATGGAAATTTTCTTGGCGGGCTCGAATAAAGGCTTTGGCGAGCTTGATTTCAAGGATTCTTGGCGGGTGCGGTTAAAGCTTTTCGTCTGGCTAGATTTAAGGTATAATTAAAGATTCTTGGCGGAATCATGAAGGCCTTTGACCGGGTTTTGGGCGGTCTCTAGGCGGGTTAAGAATAAAAAATTCCGCTTAGAATAGGCCAGCGATAGACCAGTCGCCGGCCCCATAATTGAGCCTTAAAAAACAACCTAATGTTATAAAAAATAATTTTTATAAAAGTTTTTCCATAAGGTTAAGTAGTTTTGGGGTCAGAACCTAAGGCGATTCGTAAGGCTGTTTCTTTACAACCCGGCCTTAGCCGGCCTATAATGTATAAATATAGAGGCGAGGTTCGGCGACGACTGGCGCGGGCGGCGGACGCGCCGGGGGGACCGGATTTTTTGGTGGTCCAGAAGGGGGAAGGAATGGCCGAGGGAAAATTGCAGGAAGGTATGGCCGAGGGAAAATTGCGGGAAGGTATATACCTGGAAACCAAAAAGAGCATGATAGGCACCGGCAGCACGGCCAAAGTCGCCGAATACCGCAACTTCTGGGTTACCTTAAGGATCCGCGAGGCCAAGGTGGAAATGATCCTTTTGGACGACGCCTTTAGCCTGACCGGGATCAAGGAGACTTTCGATCATGAGGTGGTCTCTGGGGCGAATTGGCTGTACGTCGAACAGGGCGAAAAAAAATATCAGCAGCTCAAGCCTAAGCTGGACAAGATTTTAAACCCGCCCCCCAAAGGCGGCAAGCCGGCCCCGGCCACGAGCGGCGAAGGGGCGGCCTCGGTCTTTAACCGCAAACCCGCCGCGCCCCAACCGCCAGGGAGCAAAAAAAACGGCTGGTGGTCGAATTAGCCTTAAGGGCATTTCCCGCCTTTTGCTTACCTCCCGGAGACCCCCATGAAACGTCAGCATAGCCACGAGTTCGTGGAAACCTGGACTGGCCCTTTGGCCGAAGGGTTCGATCGGGAGACGGACTTGGCCACTCTGCAAGTTTACCTCCAGAAATTTTCCGACGATTTGTTAATGGAAAAGCTTTTACCCCGCTTGACCGACGAAGAGATCTCCCAGATCTTTCGAGTCATTGGCCAGACTTTAAGCCGGCATTTAAGCCGGGAAGAGTATCATGGCCTCTTTTTAAAAGAGTCTCCGGGGCTATCCAGGGAAAACTAAGGCTTAAATCCCCTAAGGGTTAGCCCGCTCGACTGGGCGAGCCCCCTAAAAGCCTGAATTGTTTTGATAAGTTAAATAAACATATTGATAATCATAATTTTAATTTGTTAAACTAATAATTTCCGATAAAATTAAATAGTTGTTCTCCGCGCTTACCGATAAAGCTAAGCGAGAGCCTAAGTTTTCGCTTCTATTCCCTCTACGATAAGATATACCCTAAAATCCCGGAAATTTCCGATACAGGCCCGATAATATCTTCTGGACAAAAAGCTATTATAATTGATAATCAATATGCTATTAATCAATTAGCTAAATTTTTAAAGAATTACTGTGATTGTTTTAAGTGTAATTATCAAAAATAATTTTATATAATTATATATATTATAAATTTTGCAACTTTTGCAAAGAAATTTGTATCGGGAAAAAATCTGGGATTTTAGGTTTGAAGCGTTAGTTTAGTAAGCCCACCGAAAGCGGCCGTATTTTGGGAGGCCTAATTTTTGGCTAAAAGGCCGCGCGGGCGAGCTTGGGATTTGCTATAATGACGTATTGGCCTCGCTTTAATCAACCATAAGGAATGGCGTTAAACCCGTGTCCCGCGTCGCTCGCGACATTGCCGTAAGCCTCGCCTCGGTGGGCTTTTTTTTCGTTATTTTGGCGGCCGTCCAGGCCAGCGAAAAAGGGGCCTTCGCCCCAACCGGCGATCCCGCGGCTCAGGTCTTTCTGAAAGTCCTGCCCCAGCCCCTGGACCGGGGGACGGTCGGCCTGGTGGAGCTGGCCCCAGCTTCCGAGGAATGCCAAGGGACCTTCGACGGTCGGCCGGTCTTCTTCTTTTTGGCCAAAAAAGAGGACAAGACCCCGGGCCGAACCCCGGGGACCCGGTGGGTGGGTCTGTTTGGGGCCGACATAATGATTAAGCCCGGGTCCTACGCCTTGTCGATCGCCTGCCCGGGCCAGCCCGACCGGGCGACCCAGGTCGTGGTTAGGGACAAGGCCTATGGGGTCAGGGTCATTAAGGTGCCCAGCCGCCAGGTGGAGCTTTCCCCCGAGGACCAGGCCCGGGCCGCCCGAGAAAAAATCCTGACCGACAAAGCCTTGGCCACCCGCAGCCCGGAAAAGCTCTGGCGCGGGGCTTTCCTCGATCCGGTCAATGGCCAGATCAACAGCTCCTTTGGCCGCCAGACCAATCTTAACGGAATTTTAAATCCCAGGCCGCACGCCGGGGCCGACTTTTTGGTGCCGACCGGCACCCCGGTCAAAGCCCCGGCTCGAGGCCGGGTCATTCTGGTCGGCGACCATTTCTTCTCTGGGCTAGCCGTTTACCTGGACCATGGCCAGGGCCTGATTTCCATGTACTTTCATTTGTCGGAAGCTGTGGCGGTCGAGGGGCGGATGGTCGAAAAAGGCCAGGTCATCGCCAAGTCCGGCCAGTCCGGCCGGGTGACCGGGGCCCATCTCCACTATGGGGTTTACCTGAACGGGGCTCGGGTCGATCCCATGCCCTTCCGGAAGCTGACCTCCCAGCTATGACCGCCTAAAGCTATGATCGCCCGCCTTAGGCCTCCCAGGCCTTAGCCCCTCCCTTTTTGCCTTAGCTCCGTTCGTTTAGCCTAAAATGGGTCGCGCTAAAAGTCGCGAATTTTTTGGATAAACGAGAGCGAGCCAAAGGCCTTACGCTAAAGGTTTAAATTAAAGTTAAAAACTAAAAGAGGCGCGGTTTTATGGCCCCTCGTTAAAGATTCGGTTAGCGAGCGTGGCAGGCCAAGACGCGATCGCTTTGGTCGGAGAGCGGGGGCGGCGGCTCTTTTTGGCAGACGGGCCGGGCCTCGGGGCAGCGCGGCTCAAATGGACAGCCTGGGGGCGGGTTTTGCGGGTCCGGCGGCTCGCCGGTCAAGGCGTAGTCTCCTTTGGCCAGGGTCGAGGACCACAGGGCCTCCACGTAGGGGTGGTGGCGAATCTGACCTAAGAGAGCCCGGGGGATCGCCTCCATGAGGAGGCCCCCGTACATGACCGCCACCCGGTCGGCCAAGAGGGCGACTAGAGGTAGGTCGTGGCTAATGAGGACCATGGTCAGGCCCCGTTTTTCCTTTAAGTCCAAAAGCAGGTTAACGATCTGGGCCTGGATGGAGACGTCTAAGGAGGAGGCCGGCTCGTCGGCCACCAAGATCTCCGGGCCCAGGCACAAGGCCCGGGCGAGGCCTAACCTTTGCCTTTGGCCTCCGGAGAACTGATGGGGATAGCGGTTGGCCATGACTGGGTCGAGCCCGACCTCGGCCATGAGCCAGGCCGCCTTCTCCCGCCTCTGGGCCAGGTCGCCCAGGCGGTGGACGGCCAGCCCCTCGGTCATGGCGGCCTGGGCGGTCAAGCGAGGGTTTAAGGCCGAGGAAGGGTCTTGGAACATGAACTGGACCCGCCGGAAAAACTGGGATTTTTCGGGTTTGCCCATGGCGGCTAGAGTGCGGCCCTCGAAAAGAACCTGGCCCTGGTCCGGGGCG
>JAITIH010000172.1 GCA_031279525.1 Deltaproteobacteria bacterium
TGGCCCCGGCGGTCCGGGGGAGCCTGGCCCCTTAGGTCCGGAGCCGCTTGGCCCCTAAGGTCCGGGGCTAGCCAGTTGGTCCGGTCGTTGGCCGCGGCCGCTCGCCAGGGCTCAGGGGCGGCCGGGGTTGGCCGCGGTCTCGCGGTCGGAGCCTGGGGCCGGTCCGTCCGGGCCGCGGCCTTAAGGCCGCGAAGTTTATTCTGGCTCTCGCCGCTAGCCAGACGGTCGGCGAGCTCCCGCCCGGCCCGATCGCCCCGAGGCCGGTCGCCGACGGCCGCGAGAGTTTCGGGGGCCCAACCCAAAATGGTCAAGGCCAAGAGGATAAGCAGCGTCGCGTTTAGCCGCCTAGGCATTTTCGGCTCCTTTTCGACTTTAGGGCCAGGGCCCTTTAAGAGTCGCGTTTTAAGAGGTGAAAGCCACCCCTATCACGAATGCATAATTCGGGCCAACCCTGAGCCGGCCGATGGGAGTCGCCCAAAAAATAAAAAAATTTGACCGCCTGGTTGGTTATTCTGACAAAATGTATATAATGGAATTATTGCCCGCGAACGAAAAATCTATCATTCTATCTGATTAGTTATTTTTTACCTGCAAAATACTAGTATGTAATGTATTAAATACTACTGCTAGATGTATTATTTTGTCTGTTTTATATGGTTAACGGGCGATCGTTAGCCGATTTTTCGGGAGACCCCATGCCGCGCGACAAACTCTGCCTGATCAATTTGTATCCAATCGCTAAAAGGTCGTCCGCCCTAGTGAGAGAGCTGATTGGCATCTGGGAGGCCTCCGTGCGCCTAACCCACCATTTTCTGGCCGAGGAAGACGTCGCGAGCCTACGTCCAGAAGTCCAGGGAGCTTTAATGACGGTCCCCGCCTTAGCCGTCGTGGCCGACGCGGCCGGGCGGAACTGGGGATTTCTAGCCCTTAACGGCGAGAAAGTCGAAGCCCTCTTTTTGGCCCCCGAGGCCCGGGGCCAAGGCTTAGGCCGGCAGCTGATGGAATGGGCCGTCGACCAAGGGGCCCGGTCGGTGGACGTCAACGTGGGCAACGACCAGGCCCTCGATTTTTACCTGCACTTAGGCTTTAAGCTGGCCTCCGCGGCCTTCACCGTCAGCCCTGAGAGGGATTTTCCTCTCTACCGATTGGAGCTCGACTCCCTCAAACCCAAAAACGAGCCGAACGACGGGGAAGCTTAAGCTTAATTCCTTGAAATTTATGGTTTTTTTAACGTCGCCCCAATTTTAGGGCTTAGGCGGGCGGCCCAAAGGCCCTTAAGGCCCCGCCCGGGAATTAGAGGAACATTAACTCGTTTTTCATTTTTTATAGATAATTAAATGTATTTATGATGAACGCCCTGATTTTAAACCTATTTCTATACCATAACAATCCTAAAATTTTCTTTAACTTAACTTGCTATGGGTCTGAAAAAAGAGTCCATAAATTAAATTGTCGCGATAGGCCCTCAAACAACCGTGGCGATCCGACAACTAGCGTCTGGCTCAGTCCGTTAAGTTTTTTGGTAATTTACAAAAATAAAGAATTTTATAGATAAACTTAAAGCCTCTTTACAGTAAAAACAGCGTGGCCCCATTTTTGCTTGATAAAGCCTTGATTCATGATTGTTGGTTTTTCGGCTCAAGCTTAGAGGGTTCGCATGCACGCTCATCAAAAAACCATTAAACACACTCTCCAAATTCGCGGCAAAGGTCTCCACACTGGCCAAATGATCGACGTGACCATCCGGCCGCTGCCCATTAACTCGGGCATTTGGTTTAAAAGGACCGACTGCGGCGAATCCGCCCCCATCTTGGCTTCGGCCGAAAACGTCTCCGACACTAGCCTCGCCACCACCCTTGGCTGGGGCCGCCAGCGCTTAAGCACCTTAGAGCATTTTCTGGCGGCCTTGGGCGGCTTGGGCGTCAACAACATCATGGTGGAGGTCGACGGCCCGGAGGCGCCAATCTTAGACGGCTCCGCCATGCCTTGGGTTAATTTATTATACAGCGCCGGATTTCAGATCTTAAACGCCCCACGGCCCTTTTACCGGGTGGCCAAGCCCTTCAAGCTGACCGACGGCGACAAGTTTCTGGCCGTGGAGCCCGCCCCAGAGTTTTCCGTGGATTTTACCATTGATTTCCCCGGTTTCCTAAAAACCCAAAAGAGGCTCTTTAAGTTCTCCGAGTCCGCCTTCGTCAAAGAGATTAGCCCGGCTAGGACTTTTTGCCTTTTAAAGGACGTAGAACAAATGCAAAGTCGCGGCAAAGCCCTTGGCGGTGGCCTGGACAACGCCGTGGTGGTCTGCGACGACGGCGTCCTAAACCCGGAGGGCCTACGCTTTCCCGACGAATGCGTTCGCCACAAAATCCTCGATTTCATTGGCGATTTGTCTTTAGCCCAAGCCCCAATCCTTGGACATTTCACGGCCTACAAAACCGGCCACGCTCTCAACCAAAAAGTTTTAGCCGAACTTTTAAGCCTCCCCGGCTACCTGGAAAAGAGCGAAGCCAAAGGCGAGGCCGCTCGCCAGCCCAGAAACTTTGAGATCCCCTTAAAGGCCCAGCTCGGCCCCCTCGCCTTAGGGCCGGAAGGAAAACCCTTTAACCCGGTTTTCGCCAATTAAACCGACCAAAACCCTTACACTTTTTTTAATGGGGCCCTTTTTCGGGGCCCTATTTTTCGGCCTTTAGCCAAAAAATAGCCCGGCCAAAAAAACCTTTCCCCTTGTGGTTTTTAGGCCGCCTCCTCCCCAGCCGCGCCAATCGCCCGCCCCGGCCGACCCCGACCTCCAGAACGCTTAAGCTTCTCCTTAAACCGACGCCAAAATGGCGGCGACGCACATGGTCTTTCCGCTCTTGGTCATTCCACTCATGGTCATTTTTTAGGCTTAACCGCCATTGGCCGACTTAAGCTAAGCTTTTTGGGAAAACCGGTCTTTCGCCGCGTTTAGCGGGCTTGGCGAATTCGCCTTGGGCTTGACAAAAAGCCTTATTTTGGGCATAATCTCAAGGTTTAAACGGAAAAATGACCCCAGGCGACCGAATCTCCTGAATATTTTTATTTTCAATTTTATTTTAAAATTAATAAAATATCGTATTTTCTTAACTTATATTTAGTAAATAAAAATTTATTATAATATTATAAATTGTAATAAGATAAATTTGTTACTGCCTATCCGGTTTAATCGTCTAACCAAAAAGAACCTTCGCCGGGCCTTGGCCTCGCCAAGCGCGAGCCTTAGGCCGAGCCCTGGCCAAGTCCCCGGGGCGCCGCCTGGCCCTCGTTTGGCCTAAAAGGCCATAGGCTAGCCAATTCTTTATTTTTGGGCCGGCCCCGCGGCCTTAGCCGCGGCGGCCCGCCTGGCCCTTTCGGGGGCGACCCGCCTGGCCGACCTTAGAGCCAAGCGAAATAAACAAGGAGTCTGCGTTTCCGCCCGAGGACTTCGGGTTTTCCGCGCGAAAAGAACCGGATGAAAGACGTCGCAAAACAAAGGACCATCGCTCTCATCTCGCATGGCGGCTCAGGCAAGACCACCATGGCCGAGGCCTTCTTATATCTTACCAAGACGACCAGCCGCTTTGGCTCGGTCGCCGACGGCACCAGCGTCCTTGATTTCGAGCCTGAGGAAATCAAACGCAAAAGCAGCCTTAACGCCTCTTTTCATTCCTTTTCGTGGAAAAAGAGCCAGATCACCTTCGCCGACACCCCGGGCGGGGAAAACTTCCTCAACGACACTAGGACGGTCATGCAAGGAGTCGACGGAGCCGTGGTCCTGGTGGACGCCGTGGACATGGTCAAAGTCTCCACCGAAAAAGGCTGGGCCTTTTCCGACGCCTTTAGCCTACCGCGCATAGTTGTTATCAACAAGATGGACCGCGAGCGGGCCGACTTCGAAAAAGCCCTGGAAAACGTCCAAGAGGCCTTTACCCTCCCCAAACCCATCCCGGCGGTCATCCCCATTGGGGCGGAGAACTCCTTTTCCGGGGTGATCGACCTTTTGCGCCAGAAAGCCTTTACTTACGACGCGGCCGGAAAAGCCACCGAAAGCCCCATCCCGGAGAGCCTGGCCGCCCAAGCGGCCGACTACCGGGAAAAACTGGTAGAGGCCATCGCCGAGACCGACGACGTTTTGTTGGAAAAATTCCTCGAGGCCGAGGACATTACCGACGCCGAGCTGGACGCGGCCTTAAAGGCCGCGGTCTTAAAGGGT
>JAITIH010000173.1 GCA_031279525.1 Deltaproteobacteria bacterium
CCGGCACCAATGAGACTTTGATCATGAAGACCCACCGCATCAGAAGGGGCGACTACTACCCCTATCGCGAAAGGCTGAACTAGGGCCCCTTCTTTGGCGCCCGCCGTCCCGCCTCCCAGAGCCTGGCGCTTGGGGGCCAGGTCTCGCGTTTCTGGCCCCCTCTTCCCTTGGCCTTAACCGGGCCAATTTTGAGTTCCTTTAGCTCCCAATACCCTATTTTTTCTTCTAATTTTTTCTAATTTCTTTTTCTAAATTCTTCATTAATATTTTTATCCTAATTCTTGTAATTTTTTCATTTTTATTTAATCTTAACTTATATTCTACAATTATTATTTAGTTATTTAACTATTATTAAGTTTGTGTTAATTATTATAACCTACTTTACCCAGTTGCTTTAGTTTTTATTCCCCCGCTTATTCGTTCCGCTTTTCGATTCGCTCGCCCTTTTTGTCGCCCTATTCGTTCCCTCCATCGTTCCCTCCAAAGGCTATTTCCTCGCCGTCAAGGCCCCGCGCGACCTTAACCCTGCTTCGGCTCCTTGGCCAAAAGACGAAAAAATAAAAACCGACGCCTTGAAGCCTTGAGGCCTAAAGGCCGTTGGGCTTTTGTCTCGCTTTCCCGAAAGCCTCAAAAGCATTTCGGGTCGGGCGGCTTTAGGCGGCCTATAATTTTCGGCTTACCCCCATTTTACGATCTAGCCCAGCCAAAAGCCCTTATGGCTTGGCGTCGCCTTTCGTTTTCAATTTCGCCGATAGCCAGGCCCCATAGGGGGCCAAAGGCCATAGACCGCGCCCATAAAGAGCCGGCCGAAGCCTGGCGACTTGTCGAGCGGAGGCTTTCTTTTGGCCAATCGAGGGAATAAAAATTAAACCTCAATATCGCAAGTTATGTATTTATTTAATCAATCAGGGGATCGTCAAAATTTCCACCCCGGCCAGATTTTGGCCAGCCTCTAATCAATAAGCCAGCCAAAAATCGTCATGCCAGCCAAAAATCGTCAAGCCAGCCAAAAATCGTCGCGGCCGACTCCCCGGCCTTTAGGTTAAGCCGCCTTTCGGCCTTAAGCCCTCCCTCTGGCCCACCCCATTGGCCAGGCTCCTGGCTTTTGGGGCCTTAGGGCCCTAAGGCCCAAGGCGACGACCTCGGCCCCTCTAGGGCTCGCCTTTAGCCTTTAGGATCAGCTCCAAAGGCCTGGAACGCTGGGGGGCAAGGGGTCAAGCCAAGGGGCCTTAACGGGCTTAAATTTTGTTGTCGGAAACCTCCAGATAATGTTATATTGCCCAAAATAAGCGAATCTTGCTTATGGGCCGAAGATTAGCTCCATCCATTTTCCTGGATTGACTCCCGTTTCCGTCCGCGTAAGCGACTTTCTAACCAATTCCTTTCCACTCCCGGAAAATCGCTCCTTCGCCTCACTCGCGAAAAGGCCCTTTTCCGGACGACATATCGCCCTATTTTAAGGACTACAGAGGTATTCATGGCTAGAGCCACGGATAAAGACAAGAAAAAAGACAAAGACAAGGGCCAAGACAACCTGGACCCTAAAGCCAAGGCCCTCAAGTCGGCCGTCGAACAGATCGAAAAAAGCTTTGGCAAAGGCTCGATCATGAAGTTGGGCGGCGAGGACCAGGAAGCCATTCCGGTCATCTCCACCGGCTCCATCAGCCTGGACGCGGCCTTAGGCGTCGGCGGCATCCCCAGGGGCCGCATCGTCGAGATATTTGGGCCGGAGTCCAGCGGGAAGACCACCTTGGCCCTCCACCTCGTGGCCGAGGCCCAGAAAAAGAAAAACGCCCAAGGCCAAAACGGCGTGGCCGCCTTCATCGACGCCGAGCACGCCTTGGACGTCAGCTACGCCCGCCGCTTAGGGGTCAACACCGACGAATTGCTAATCAGCCAGCCCGACAATGGCGAGCAGGCTTTAAACATAGCCGAGATCCTAGTCCGCAGCGGGGCGGTCGACCTAATCGTCATCGACTCGGTGGCCGCCCTGGTCCCCGCGGCCGAGATCGACGGGGACATGGGCAGCGTCCTGCCTGGCTCCATCGCCCGCCTCATGAGTCAGGCCATGCGCAAGCTGACCGGATGCATTTCCCGATCCATGACCTCGGTCGTCTTCATTAACCAGGTCCGCCTAAAAATCGGGCCCATGGCCTACGGCAACCCAGAGACCACCACCGGGGGCTACGCCTTAAAGTTCTACGCCACCATGCGCCTGGACATCCGACGGGCCCAGTTCCTGAAAGGGTCGGGGTCCGAGGAGGCCCGAATCGGCAACATGACCAGGGTCAAGGTGGTCAAGAACAAAATCGCCCCGCCTTTTAAAGAGGCCACCTTCGACATCATCTACGGCTACGGCATCTCCCGGGAAAGCGAGCTTTTGGACCTCGGCTCGGTCATGGACGTCGTGGAAAAGAGCGGCAACTGGTACGCCTACGAGGGGGAACGGCTGGGCAACGGCAAAGACGCGGCCCGCCGCTTCCTCATCGAGAACCCCGAGGTGGCCAACAGCATCGAGGAAAAGCTAAGGGGGGCCTACGGCCTATTGGCCGAAAAGGTCACCGAGTCCATGGCCGACTCCCCCTTAGAGCCCATCGAGGCGGATTCGGAGGGGGTCGACCCGGAGCTGGCCCCGCCAGAGGAGCTGAGCCCTGACTTGGGTTAAGGAGTAAGGCCCTAAGGCCCTATTTCCCGGTTCGGGCTAAGGGCCCCGGGTTTTCGCCAAAAAGCCGCGAGCCAGTCGGCTCGCGGCTTTATAGGCCCGGTCGGCCTCTTAAAAGACGGCGTGAGCCGTAAGCCAAAAGCCTTAAGGCGTAAGGCCCGCCCGGTAGGGGGATCGACCTTTAGACCGCGATTATAAAGGCTTTCCCCAATTTTTGGGGAAAGCCTTTTGGCCCCTTTGAGGCGAAAAATCCCGCCGCGGGGCCAAAGACGGCCCGCCCGCGCCAAAAAATTTTTTGGGGGGCGGCTTTTTCGGAGTTTATATGAGATCCTCGGACCTAAGGCGGACTTTTCTGGAATATTTCGAGAACTTAGGGCACCGCCGGGTCGGCTCCAGCTCGCTGGTGCCAAAGGGCGACCAGACGCTCCTCTTCGCCAACGCTGGCATGGTGCAGTTTAAGCGGCTCTTCACCGGAGAGGAAAAGCGCGACTACCAAAGGGCCACGACTTCCCAAAAATGCGTCCGGGCCGGGGGCAAACACAACGATCTGGAAAACGTCGGCTACACGGCCCGGCACCACACCTTTTTCGAGATGCTGGGCAATTTCTCCTTTGGGGACTACTTTAAGCGCGAGGCCATCGCCTGGGCCTGGGAGCTTTTAACCCACCGCCTCGCCCTCCCGGCCGACCGGCTCCACGTCACCGTCTACCAAGACGACGACGAGGCCGCGGACCTGTGGGCCGAGCTGACCGGGGTGCCCTCTGAGCGCCTGACCCGCTTGGGGGAGAAGGACAATTTCTGGGCCATGGGCGACGTTGGGCCCTGCGGGCCCTGCAGCGAGATCCTCATTGACCAGGGCCCGGAGATGGGCTGCGGCCGGCCCGATTGCGCCCCAGGCTGCGACTGCGACCGCTATTTGGAGATCTGGAACCTGGTTTTCATGCAGTTTCAAAGGTCGGCCGACGGCTCCATGTCCCCTTTGCCCCGGCCCTCCATCGACACGGGCATGGGCCTTGAACGCCTGGCCGCCGTGACCCAGAAAGTCCCGTCCAACTTCGAGACCGACCTGTTTCGGCCCCTTTTGGCCAAGGTCGAGAGCCTGTCCGGGGTCCCCTACGTCTACGGGGCCAACCTGGGGCCCGACGACGAGAGCTTTCAAACCAACGTCTCCACCCGGGTCGTGGCCGACCATAGCCGGGCCATCGTCTTTTTGATCTCGGACGGGGTAAGGCCCGAGAACATTGGTCGGGGCTACGTCCTTAGGCGCGTCCTAAGGCGGGCCGTCCGCCACGGCCGAAAGCTGGGCTTGGAAAAGCCCTTCTTATCTGAGATGGCCGAGACGGTCATTGAGACCTTAAAGGACGCTTACCCGGAAATCGCCGACCAAGCCTCTTACGTCAAAAGCCTGGTCAAAGCCGAGGAAGAGCGCTTCGGCGAGACCTTAGGCCAGGGCCTGGCCATCTTAAACGAGGCCATCGACGAGCTTAAGGCCGCCGGGAAAACCGTCTTAGCCGGCCAGCTGGCCTTTAAGCTGTACGACACCTTTGGGTTTCCCTTAGATCTGGTCGGCGACGCGGCCCGGGAAAAGGGCCTGACCGTGGACCAGGCCGGCTTCGATTTGGCCATGGCCGAGCAGAGGGCCAAGGGCCGGGCGGCCTGGCGGGCCGGCGGCCCCGGCGGCGACGCGGCCGAGATTTTGGCGGACGAATTGGCCGCCGCCGGCTTTTCCTCGGAGTTTTTGGGCTACGAGACCTATGCCGTCGACGGCCAGATCCCGGCCCTGTTAATCGCCC
>JAITIH010000174.1 GCA_031279525.1 Deltaproteobacteria bacterium
CCGCGACGTATGGCCCGACTGGGGCCAGGGGCGAAGGAGAGGCGATGACCTCGCCGGGGGCCGCCGTCTCGGTCGCGGCGGCCTGATTGGCTGTGGCCGCGGCCCCAACGGCCGCCGCTTCCTCGGCCGCGGCCGTTAGCCGCTCTTGGGCCATTTGGCTTTCCTCTTCCGTCTCGATGAGCCAAGGGCCCAACTGCCGGACCGCCCTAGTCGACTCCAAAGGCGGGATGGGGAGCCAGACGAGCTCGGTTTTGGGGGTCAGGGAGCGGTTTGAGGCGACTTTTTTTAAGGTCTCGCGGAAATAGTCCAGGTCAGCGGCCGAAAAAGAGTCCCGCCCGGTCGAGCCCGGGGCGACGCTGACCGTCATTTCTAGGGAGCCAAAATTGGTTGGACCGGGCCGCGGCCCGTCGCCGGTCAGAAGAGAGCCGCTCTCGTCGGCGCTTAAGGCCGGCTCCGCGGCCGGCTCAGCGACCGGATCGGCGGGCGGGACGATTTCCGGGTCCCATAAGGGCCGCTCGACCAGAAGCCGGGCCAAGAGCTCCTGGAGCCGCTCCAAGGGGAGGCGGGCCATGAGGCGCCAGTGGTGGCGGGTCGGGGCGTTGGGCGGCGAGCTGTTCATGGCGGCTTTTTCGTTAGTCTAAAAGCTCGACCCAGCCGTAGGGGTCGGGTTTGTGGCCGTACTGGACGCCCACCAGCTCGTCGTAGAGGGTTTGGGTGATCCGGCCGACCTTGCCGTCGGCCACCACGTAGTCCTTTTCCTGGTAGTTCAATAAACCAACGGGGGAGATGACGGCCGCCGTGCCCGAGCCAAAGGCTTCGGTCAGCCGGCCGCTTTTTTGGGCCTCAATTAGCTCGTCGATGGCCAAAAGCCTTTCCTCGAATGGCAGGCCGAGTCGCTCGGCCACGGTCAAAACCGAGGCCCGGGTCAGGCCCGGCAGGATGGTCCCGCTGGACAGAGGGGAAGTCGCGATCTTTCCGTCTAGGACGAAGAACATGTTCATGCTGCCGACTTCCTCGACGTAGCGGTGGTGGACGCTGTCGAGCCACAGAAGCTGGGTGAAGCCTTTTTGGGCCGCCTTTTCCGTGGCCAGTAAGCTGCTAGCGTAGGAAGCCCCGGCTTTGACCCCGCCCAAGCCCCCGGGGGCCGAGCGGGTGTAGTGGCTTTCCACGTAGATCTTAATGGGGGCGAAGCCTTCCTTATAGTAAGGGCCCACCGGCCCGGTGATGATCATGAAGAGGTACTCTTGGGAGGGCCGGACCCCCAAGTGGGGCTCGGTCGCGATGACGAAGGGTCGGATGTACAGGGAAGCCTCAGGATGCCGGGGCGTCCAGCGCCCGTCGATTTTCAAAAGCTCCTTTAAGGCCGTCAGCAAAAAGGCCTCGTCAAGTGGGGGTATGGACATCCTCGCGGCCGAGACGTTTAGGCGCTTAAAGTTGTCTTTGGGCCGAAAGAGGGCCAGGCGGCCGTTGGGGTGGCGGTAGCATTTAAGGCCCTCGAAAATGGTCTGGCTGTAGTGGAGGACCATGGCCGCCGGGGACAGGGTCAAGGGCCCAAAGGGCTCGATCCGGGGGTTTCGCCACTGGCCGGCGAAATAGTCCATGAGGAACATGTGGTCAGAGTAGATGTCCCCGAATCGTAAGCTGGCCTCGTCGGTTGGCCTGGGCTTTAGGTGGGCCGGTAGCTGAAGTCGTGTCGTAATTTCCATTGTTGCACCGCGAAAAGGCTAAAAAAACGGGCTATTTCGGTCTTGGGAAAAGGCCCTGGGGGGCCGGGACGCTTATTTTTGGCCTAGCTTGGCCTTAATCCGCTGGGCCACGACGGGCGCGACTAAATCGGAGATGTCCGCCCCTAAGGAGGCGGCTTCCTTGACCACCGAGGAGCGGATGAAAAACCACTGGTAGTCGGCCATGAGGAAAACCGATTGGACGTCCTGGTTTAGGTGACGGTTTATCATGTTCAGCTGAAACTCATAATCGAAGTCCGAGGACCCCCTAAGGCCTCTGACTATGACCGTGGCTCCCTTGGATTTGGCGTAATCCACGATTAGGCCGTCGAAGCTTTCCACGGTCACCCGGTCGCCAAACTCGTCGCCAAGGCAGGCCTTTAGCATCTCCACCCTTTCCTCGGCCGTGAAGAGCGTTTGCTTTTGGGGGTTATTGGCCACCACGATTATGAGCTGGCCGAAAATGTCCATAATCCTCTTGACCAGCCCAACGTGGCCCAGGGTCGGGGGGTCGAAGGTTCCCGGGTAAATGGCTTTGACCGACATGTTGCGCCTTTTGGCTCTGGGCCTTAAATAGAGCCCGGCCTTTTAGTAAGGATCGCGGGAGTTAACGCTCCCGAAGGAAGGCCGCCTTCCGGCCGGCCTTAAAGGGCCGGGGAGAGGTTAACCGCCTTTGGGGGTTGGTCCCCTATGGGTCTAGCCGCCCAGAAAGAAATGGCCGCCCTCGCGGATGGCTCCTTTTAGGGTCAAAAGCCGCCTTAAGAGTCGGCGCCTTCGGAGTTGGCGCCCTTATGAGCCGGCGGCCTCGGGTCCGGCGCCTTCGCTGGCCGCCTCCGCGTCGGCGTCTTTTAAGGCGTCCTCGGTCGCGGCGGCCAAGAGGGCCTCCGAGGTGGGGGTCAGGAAATCGTTCGGGTCGCTAGACTCGGCGATTTTCACCTGGGAGCGGAGGAACTCGAAGGCCTTGCGGTTCTCGATCTTGTTTTTGCAGCTTTGAAGGTTGTCGCTGCCCTCGTCGTAGAACTTTTTGATTACCTCAATGGGCTGGCCCGTCACGTAAGACAATTCGGCTAAGGCCTCATCCAGTTCCTTTTCCGAGCTGACGATCTCTTGCTCGGTCCTAACCTTATTGATGATTAAGGACCGCTTAAGGGAGATTTCCGCCTCCTTGCGCAGTAACTCGAACTGTTGGGGGGTGAGAAAGAGGTTCGGGTCGATGGCGCCGCCGTAGCGCATGGAGACGTTTTTTTTGAAATTTTCCACCGACGCGCGAGCCTCGGCTAGCAATAAGGATTCGGGCACCTCAACGTCGACCCTTTCAATGATTTTTCCCAACAAGCGGACGTGGAGCTCTTGGAGGCTGTCTTCTTCCTTGTTATCGGTCACCTCTTTGACGATGAAGGCTTTTAAGGACTGAAGGTCGACGACGTCGGGAAAGCCGGTGTCTTTGGCGAACTCGTCGTCTAAGGCCGGAAGTTCCTTGACCCGGACGGCGTTTAAGGTGATTTTGAAAATCACGAATTTGCCGGCGATGTTTTTCATGGGCGAGTAGGGCGGCATGCGGACGGTCACGTCTTTGACTTCGCCCTTTTTCATGCCCGCCACGGCCGCGACCACCTCGGGGTAGAATTTTCGTTCCTCGCCTAAAGTAAAGGTGAAGGTCGCCTTTTCGTCCTTTTTAACTTGGACGGGCTTGTCGTTATGGTAAATCTGAAAGCCAATCTCCACGATGTCGCCGTTGGTCGCCGGCCGATCTTCCTCGACGGTCAAGATCGTCGCTTGCCGTTGCCGCAAATCCTCCAAGACGTTTTCGATCTCCTCGTCGGAGACGCTAACCGCCCTTTTAAAGAGGGAAATGTCGCTCAAATCCGGCAGGTCGAAGGTGGGGTAAAGATCGAAGGAGGCCACGCAAGCGATCGGCTCCCCCTCGACGATGGACAAAGACTCAATGGCGGGGAAGGAAATGGGCTCTAACTCATGGTCGTGAATGCCGGCGTAGATCTTGTTGGAGACCAGGTTATCGATCAAGTGCTTGCGGATCTGGGGCATGCAGTGCTTGATCATCACGTTCCGGGGGATCTTGCCGGGGCGGAAGCCCTTCAGTTTGAGGTTTTTGCCAAATCGCTCAAGGGCCTCTTCAAAGAATGGGCCAACCTCTTCGACCGGAATCTCCAGGTTAATCTTACGTTTCGTGTTTGAGACTTCTTCTATAGTAGACACAATGGATCTCCAAACGTGAAAAAATAGACAATAATTGAGCTAAATGGAAAAAGAAAGAAAACTTTAGATTATTGAAATTATTGAAGATTTCAACAAAATAAATTTTTAAACGCCAGTTCTTATTCCATTCTTTTATTATGGGCGCGAATGAGAAAATGGCGCGTCCACGCTCGGGAATTAGGGAAACGCGGGCATTGTAGCAGTTTTTGGTCAGAATTGGAAGATAATAAAAGGACTTTAAGAAGGGGCCGTTCGCCTGGCCAGGGCTTCGTCATGAAAAAACGTTAATTCGTTGGCGTAAAAGTTTCGTAAATCGTCTCTTTATGGCCCCGCGATAAAACCGCGGCTTTAGGGACATCTCCCAAAAGCGCGGCGTTCTAGTAATAGTTCGCGCCGTTTAACTTGGCCCCCATAGCGGATTGGGCTAAGGCTAAGTTACTGATTTTATTGGATTAGCTAAGAAAAAAAGGCGAAAAATCCTTTGGCGAAAAAAGTCTAGTGGTGCGAGAGAGGGGAGTTGAACCCCTACGGCCTAAGCCGCCGGCTCCTAAGGCCGGTGCGTCTACCAGTTCCGCCACTCTCGCTAAGGGGCGCGTCAAATTTAAGGGCAAACCCTTAAAATTAAACTATAGTCAGCTAGTTTAGGACGTTAAATTTTATGATTATATTTTAAAAAATAAAGATTAGCTTTGATATTTTTACTAAAATAGTTTTTATGCTTCTAGTTTGTATTTCTAGAGGCAGAATCCATATAGTAATATCTTGATATAAGATATATACAGTTAATATATCTATTTTCTATATCTTTATAGTTACATTTAAGGCCAGAAAATAAATATACAAGTTTATTTATTATACTTTAAAGGCCAAAAACAAAACTTTAAGCGCCAAACGCTAAAAGCCAAAAACCCGAGCGGTTCCTCGCGGTTCGGGTCGCGTGGAGTCATGGCTATTTTCGGAAACGAATACTATAGCGAGGAACGGCCTTTCAGACAAGAAAAA
>JAITIH010000177.1 GCA_031279525.1 Deltaproteobacteria bacterium
CTGGCCATCGGCCGGGCCCTGATGGCTCAGCCCACCCTTTTGTTGCTGGACGAGCCTAGCTTGGGCCTAGCCCCCTTATTGGTCAAATCCATTTTCGCCACCATCAAGAGCATTAACGAGTCGGGCGTGACCGTCGTTTTGGTCGAGCAAAACGCTCGGGCCGCCTTAAAGCTGGCCCACCGGGGCTACGTCTTGGACGTGGGGCGCCTGGTCTTGGAGGACCGAGCCGAGCGGCTCTTAAATAACCCCCAGGTCCGGGACGCTTACCTGGGCGGGGCCCACTAAACTGGCGGGTCAATCGGACGAGGCGACCTGGGTCGCGCGCCGCGGCCTTTTTGGGCCTTTTGGCTAGCCAATCGCTAGCCTTTTGGGCCTGGAGGAAAATTACCGACCTGGCCTTAAAGGGCGGCCTTTGGGCCAAAAGGGCTGGCTTAACCGGGAAAGCGGCCATTAAATCGGAATACCATGGGATTGATCCCGCAAAATTTAGGCCTTTAGCTAAAAAATCATTGGCTAAATCCAGAAAAGATGGGATCGACTTAAGGCGAGCGCGGGCTTAAAGTTTGGGCTTATTGGCCCAAAAAGGGCGGGCCGGGACACGAATTGAGGGGTTAACCAAATAAAATTGTTAATGGAACTTAAAAGTATGGAAAAAATGTCGGCCTTGTTGGTAAAATGAATCTCAAGGATCCCACATCGTTAACTCCGAGGCCCATGGTCATGACCGATCCAATTCTTATCGTCGACGACGACCGCGAACACCTTTTCATGCTTAAAACCGTCTTGGGCGACTGGGGCTACGCCAATCAGACGGCCGTCGACGGGGCCGAGGCCGTCCGATTGGCCCGGGACCGGCATTTTCTCTTGATCCTGATGGACGTGCGCATGGGGGTCATGGATGGCCTGTCCGCCTTAGCCAACATCAAACAAGAAGGCCTAAACAAGGAAACCCCCATCATCATCATGACCGCCTTCTCCCGGGTGGCCGACGCGGTGGCGGCCTTAAAGGCCGGAGCCTACGACTACCTGACCAAACCTTTGGACTTGGACGTGGTCAAGCTGACCATGGACCGAGCCTTGGAGCACGCGCGCCTACGCGAGGAAAAAGAGGCTGGGCTCTTTGGCCCCCCCAACGTCCTCTTGGGCGAGAGCCCGGCCTATAAAAAAGTCTTGAGTCTAGTGGAGCTGGCCGCCCCCACCGAGGCTACGGTCTTAATCACCGGGGAGAGCGGGGTGGGCAAAGAGATGGTGGCCCGGATGCTCCAGGCCAAAAGCCTTAGGAAAAAAGCCCCTTTTATCACCATCAACTGCGCGGCCATGGCCGAGACGCTTTTGGAGGCCGAGCTGTTTGGCCACGAGAAGGGGGCCTTCACCGGCGCGGAAAAGCGGCGCGATGGCCGGCTCAAGGCCGGCACCGGGGGCACGGTCTTTTTGGACGAGATCGCCGAAACTTCCCCGGCCTTCCAGGCCAAGCTTTTGCGGGTTCTCCAAGAAGGGGAGATCCAGCCCCTTGGGAGCGACCAGACCGAGAAGGTCGACGTGCGTTTTTTGGCGGCCACTAACCGGAACCTCGTTAAGGAAGTCGAGGCGGGGCGCTTCCGCGAGGACCTCTTCTGGCGCTTAAACGTGGTGGCCATCGAGGTCCCGGCCTTAAGGGAACGGCCCGAGGATCTGCCCGCTTTGGCCAATTTTTTCATCCGCCAGTACGCCTTAAAGAACCATAAAACGGTGAAAGGCCTAGCCCAAGACGCCTTGGCGGCCATGACCGCCTACCACTGGCCGGGCAATATCCGCGAACTCCAAAACGCCATGGAAAGGGCCGTAATTTTAATGCGCGGCGACTACATCACCGCCAAAGACATGCCTCTAAATCTCGCCCCGGCCATTAGCCAGCCGGTGGAAGAGCTACCCTTAAACCTCGACGAGTTGGAGCGGTTGGCCGTGGAAAAAGCCTTAAACGTCACCAAAGGCAATAAGACCCAGGCCGCCAGCACCCTAGGGGTCACCCGAAAGACTCTGGCCGCCAAGCTTAGGAAATTTGGGAACCGGGACGCCAAAGAGTAGGCTTTCCTAGTCGATTGGACGGGTCGGTGGGCCCCTAGAAGAGGGTTGATGGGCGCAAGCCTATGGGGCCTTTGTGACGGGCCTTTGGAAGCGAGACTTTGGACGCGAGCCTTATGGAAGCGTGCTTTTGGAAACGAGCCTTTGGAAGTGAGCCTTGACTTTAGCCTGGAAGTAGGCCAGGAAGTTGGCCTAAGAGGCGAAATAGGCCAACCCGAAAGTTGACCTAAAATGGGCCTTTAAAAACTAGATTTAAAGCGAGCGGAAACCTCTTTGTCGACCGCTAAAATCTCTCTATTTTCTTAACGGCCCGCGCCTTTCGCTTTTTTTTCTCTTTTTTCCATTTCGCGCCTTTTCCTCTTTTTGTTCCTTTTTTCCCCTTTCGCGGCTTTTTCCCTTTCGCGCTTTTTTACCTATCGCCAGCGACTTAAACGCCCGTCCATCTCGTCTTTCGCCTTACTTTCTATCGCGAGCGAGCCAACGATTCGCCTTGCGATTTTTTTGGGAGGTCGTGAGCGGATCAGGCGCGCGTCGGTAACGCAAATTGCGTCATAAAACGTCTAGTAATTAACGCTCAAAGGGAAATTAATGGCTAGTCTTTTTATAGGCTAAGGATTATAGACGCTTGTCATAAAGATGGGGGAATAGTTTTTTTTCGGGCGAAGGAAGGCCTTTTACCTATGCGCGTCGCGTTTTATACTTCGCAAATTATAGTATAGCCTATTATAAATAATACAATATCTAGATCGCGGCCTCAAACGCCACCTATATCTTGGGGTTAAAGCCAATAAACGCCGCAATATCTAGGCCGCGGGGGAGGGGGGTTAGGCCAGACTTTCCAGAAAGTTTAGGCTAGATTTTCTAGAAAGTTTAGGCCAGATTTTCTAGAATGGTTAGACCAGATTTTCCAGAAAGGTTAACTCAAAGTCAACGGCGGGTGAGGCCGGTTCCTAGTTGGTTAGCCAAAAGGCCCCCGGCGAGTTAGCCATAGGGTTCTTGCGAGTTAGCTTTAGGGCTCTGGCGGGTTCGCTTGGGGGTTCTGGCGTGTTAGCCTTAGGGGGTCTTGCGGGTTAGCCTTAGGGCTCTTACGGGGTAGCCAAGGTCTCCGCGGGATCGCGCCTTTTGGCCTTCTGGCCCGCCAGCTGCCCGCAAGCCGCCCCGACTTCTAGGCCTTTGGACCAGCGGACGATGACGGTGTGATTTTTTTCGGCCAGGGTTCGCCTAAATTTTTCTATGGCCTCTTCCCCTGGGCGCTCAAATGGGGCCCCGGGCCAGGGGTTGAAGGGGATGAGATTAATTTTGGTTTTTAGGCCGCTAAGGTAGCGGCTTAGGGCTAGGGCCTCGCTCTGGCTATCGTTTACGCCTTTCAAAAGGACGTAAGCGACGGTGATCCGGCGGCCTCTTCTTAACGGGTAAGCGGCCAGGGCGGCTTTAAGGGCCTCTAAGGGGTGCTCGCGGTTAATGGGCATTAACTGGTCGCGGAGAGGGTTGGTGGGAGCCCCTAAGGAGACGGTCAGCCCAAAATTTAAGGGGCTTTGGCCAAGGCGTTGGATGGCCGCCGGGATCCCGACCGTGGAGATGGAGACGCGGCGGCCGGAGATGGCTAAATGCTTGGGGGAAGTGAGGATCTCCAAGGCTCCCAAGACCGCTCCTAAGTTTAAAAGCGGCTCCCCCATGCCCATGAAGACGAGGTTAGTGGGTTTAGCCTCAAAGGGTTCCTGGCCTTTGGCCAAGAGGGCCTGGCTTAAGATCTCGCCTCGGGTCAGATCGCGCTTAAAGCCTAAGGCCCCGGTGGCGCAGAAGCGGCAGCCTAGCCGACAGCCAGCTTGGCTCGAAAGGCACAAGGTCGCGTGGTCTTTTTCGGGGATGAGAACGCTCTCGACTAAGAGATCGTCTTTGGTGGCCCAAAGGCGTTTGACCGAGCCGTCCGGGCTTTTGGCGGTCTCTTTTAGCCGCAGCAAAGGCTTAGGGTCGACGACCTCGGCTAGGCGGGCCCTTGTGGCCTTGGCGATGTCGGTCATGGCCTCCCAGTCGG